>NZ_JBGMEK010000043.1:0-38809 GCF_041447265.1 Microbulbifer epialgicus | reverse complement strand
GTATTCCGAATCAACACCCGCCCAAGGAAGGTATTAAATTACTTGAGTCCGCTAGAATTTCTGGCGGGCAAGCGTGTGTCACTTATGTTGGCAATCTAGGTCCAGCTTGGATTTATTTTAAGAGGCACCAAATAATATACCGACCTGACGCACTGCCAGTCACCCCGAAAAAATCGATAGCTACCCATACTACTGGGTCAGTAGGAAAGAACACCCTGCGCTCGGGACTCGCTGTGAATATATCCCTGTAAGCTCGTAATTGGTATCCATGCCTCATACGGTCCCGTGCGCAGGGTATACTTTCCTTCCCCCTTTTTAGTACTAATACTTCGCTGACTGCATTGAACTTACTAAAAATTGAAGGCCGACAGTGGAAACAAACTAATGACCTAACAATTAGATCTATTGCCAGCTGGAAACGCCGGAAGTTCATTCAACATTTGATAAGGAGACTTTTTGACGAGGCCAACACATAAAAAATCAAGCGCCAGCAAGGCTCACTAATCTACATTTCGTGCCTTCGACGCCATATTTCAGCCCGTATTGGCGACGTCATCTGGCTCCCGTAATATACCAACATCTATAACTCTCGAATTTTCTCTTAAAACACGATAGTCTTTGTTAGGTATTACTATACATGGAGGATAGATTTTGAATATTGAAATCTGGATGGCATTCGTTGCCGCAGTTACTATATTCTGTATAATCCCGGGGCCAACTGTCATATTGGTTATGAGTCAAGCACTATCTCATGGAAAGAAGTCTGTATTTCCTTTAGTGGCTGGCGTACTCGCTGGTGATTTAACTGCAATGTCATTATCTCTTATGGGATTGGGAGCAATATTGGCCGCATCTTCAACGCTGTTTATAATCTTAAAGTGGCTTGGGGTTGTCTACCTTATTTATCTAGGCATAAAAACCTTTTTTGCAAAAGTAGAAAAAGATGCTTACACAAAGAAAACAGGTGACTCAAATCCAGCCTCGCTATTTCAGAGTGCATTTTTAGTCACTGCCTTAAACCCAAAGGATATTGTCTTTTTTGTTGCATTCCTGCCACAGTTTATTGATCCAAATTCTGCATTTTTACCTCAAATATCAATCTTAGTTATTAGCTTCATATCAATCGTTGCATTAAACATCACCGCTTACACTTTGTTCGCAGGTAAGCTAGGAGAAAGGATACAATCCTATAGTGCAAAAAAGTGGTTTAATCGATTTGGAGGTACAGCATTACTTGGTGCAAGCGCTGCCACAGCATCACTTAAAAATAGTTAAAAAAAGGTGAACCAGTTAAAATAATTCAAATTCAAACTTAAACACGCTAGACAACAAAAAAACAGGGTACTGCATCTGTAGCACAGCCTGTGAACTTGGTGTTAGACGCCCAAATTTATAAAGATATTTTGAGGTCACATTCATGAGGATTCGACTATGGACGAGGTTCAGATTCGCGAAGTGATCGACTTGTGGGAAAAAGCTATTCAGACCGGTGACATGAAGGGGATTCTCGCTAACCATACAGAAGACATTTTAATGTTCGACGTGCCAGAACCAGTTCAGTCAAAGGGAATAGCAGAATACGAAAAAACATGGAACTTGTTTTTTCAATACGAACGGCCAAGCAGTGACGCTTTTGTTATAGAAGAACTTAGAGTTACTAGTGGGAATGATGTCGCTTTTGCTACAGGAGTTTTACGTATCGGTGGCTCAAAGGAGTCTATATGTCGTTTGACGCTTGGGCTCAAAAAAGTACTCGGCAAATGGATTATCGCCCACGAACATCATTCAGCCCCACACAAACTTGTGTGATTGACAAGGAGAGCATCTTGATAACAATCACATTATTCTTTGACTTTCACATGAATGCTGAAGAAGCGGTCAATTCTTACGTCTAGATTTCCACAGCAAGCGACACACTTGGCAAAAGTGAAGGAAGCTAGCCGGCTCAACAGGCGGCCACGCCTGCCAGAAAAGGACAAGCCTCTTCACAACCGAGGTGAGAGAGAAGCTTATTCCAGGGCGCATCGATATTAGTGTTCGGCCGTTCAATCAGCATTTTGATAGTGAAATGCTTGGAACCTCTGAAATTTCCCATGTCGATAAAATAGTCCAGATAGGTCTACAGCACCTGACCTAGGGTAATCCCTCGGTGTTTGCTTTTATGCCACTCAGCAGGGTCGCGAAGCTCAGCCGCCCGCTTAACCGCCCTGGTCTTGACCAGGGCTTTTTTGCCGAACGTCTCCGACTCCGTATAAACTACCCTTGAGCCCCTGAAAATTCGGATCTGTGCTGTATAACGCAACTCCCCCTTGGCATTCCTCCATGCCCTGATCGTGGCCATCACTCCCTTACTGGCTGGTACAAGTATTTTCTTGTACCAGCCAGTAAGGGACCACGCAGGCAGGAAAAACCGAGCATGACGGCGTTTTTGAGCGCATCTAAAAGGTTCGAAGTAAAAGCTCGCAATTGTATTAAACGCTGTAAAATCAAGAAGTTATGTCAGAATTCAGCCCCCACCGCTTTTGTACCGCGCCACTTTTAGATTGGAGTGATCGCCATTGTCGTTATATGTGGCGCTTGATGAGTAAGCGCGCGCGCTTGTATTCAGAAATGGTGACTACCGGAGCGATATTGCACGGCGACCGGGAGCGGCACTTGCAGTTCGACACCACAGAGCAGCCCGTCGCCCTGCAATTGGGTGGTAGCGACCCTCAAGAGTTGGCGAAGTGCGCTCGAATTGCCGAAGACTGGGGGTACACTGAAATCAACTTAAATTGTGGCTGCCCCAGCGACCGGGTGCAGTCCGGCCGTTTCGGCGCCTGCCTGATGGCAGAACCCGATGTGGTTGCTGCAGGCCTGAACGCCATGCGTGAAGCAGTATCCATTCCGGTTACGGTAAAGCACCGGATCGGCATTGATGATATGGAGGACTACCTCGGCCTGACCCGCTTTGTGGAGGCCCAAGCAGGTGCAGGCGTCGATACATTTATCGTGCATGCCCGCAAGGCTTGGCTAAAAGGCCTGAGTCCTAAGGAAAATCGGGAGATTCCACCACTGAATTACGAAATGGTTTACCAGTTGAAGCAAGACTACCCTCATTTACAGATCGTTATTAATGGCGGTATCAACTCCCTCGAGGAGAGCCTACAACATTTACAGCGCGTTGATGGTGTTATGCTCGGGCGCGCCGCTTACCAGACCCCTATAATCCTGGCCCAAGTAGATAAACAGCTGTTTGGTGAAGCTAAGGGGCCGGATGCCGCTCACGTAGTCGAACAAATGTTGCCCTATATCGAAAACGAGCTACAGCGCGGCCAGCGCCTTAACCACATTACCCGGCACATGCTCGGCCTTTTTCAAGGATTACCTGGTGCGCGACGATTTCGCCGTCACCTTAGCGAAAACGCTCATAAAAAAGGCGCAGGGTCTGAAGTTGTAGAAAAGGCATTAACACTAGTTACCCAAGCCGCGTGATTCTCCCGCGCAGAGGGGGAATCACTGTCGGAGATGAGAGTGAAGAAGCGATTGAGGGAAACGCTATGAATAAACTGGAACAACTCAGGCAGCGCAGCCAAGTAGTGGCTGATACCGGCGATATCGAAGCTATTCGTCGCTACCGTCCACAAGATGCTACCACCAATCCATCACTACTGTACAAGGCCGCCCAGCTTCCCCAGTACCAAACGCTAATCAGTGAATCACTGGCATGGGCCGGACGCTACCAGGGGCATGGCACCCCAACAGAAACAGCACGCTTGGCAGCAATCAAGCTCGCGGTTGGTATCGGCGCTGAGATATTGCAGCTTGTACCCGGTGTTGTGTCTACGGAGGTGGATGCGCGCCTTTCCTTCGATACCCGCGCCACCGTTGATTATGCTAGGCACCTTATCGCCCTCTACGAGCGCGAAGGTGTGGAGCGGGAAAGGGTACTGATTAAAATAGCCTCCACCTGGGAAGGTATCGCCGCCGCGGAAATCCTGGAGCGGGAAGGTATTCACTGCAATCTCACTTTGCTGTTCAGCCTGTGTCAGGCCATCGCCTGCGCCGAGGCTGGCGCCACACTTATCTCCCCTTTTGTCGGCCGTATTCTCGACTGGCACCTGGCTAAGGGAGAGCGCAAGGAATTCAGGGGCGACGAGGATCCCGGTGTACTCTCTGTGCGCAATATCTACCATTATTACAAATCCCGCGACTACGACACCATTGTGATGGGAGCCAGCTTTCGCAACCCCGGGGAGATCGAGGCTCTGGCTGGCTGCGACCGGCTCACCATCAGTCCACAGCTGCTGCAGTCCCTGGAGGAAAGCGAGGGAATGCTCATAGGTGGCCTACCGTTAATTACCGAGCCCCTGCCCCGACCAACACATAGAATGGAGGAGGCGGCATTCCGCTTTCAATTGAACAGCGATGCGATGGCCACAGAAAAACTCGCAGAGGGCATCCGCAATTTTGTCAAAGACCAGCAGCGCCTCGAAATGCTGCTACAAAGCCAAGTCATAGGGCGCCAGGAAGCTAATGCTGCAACAAATTCGTAAACTGTTTCAACAAATTGGCACCCATGCCGATGTAGAAGCCCGCGACGATAAAGACGTGCGTATGATCAGTGCCGCGCTCCTGGTCGAGGTAGCCACCGTTGATCAAAAGCTGGACCAGCGCGAGCGCGACAACCTGCTCCAGCTATTGTGTCAACACTATGCACTGGATGCTCACAGCGCCGCCGAAATCATTGATGAGGCAATAGAGCAGCGGGAGGAAGCCACTTCGCTGTTCGAATTCACCCAAGCGGTCAACGATCAATTTAGCGAAAAGGACAAATACCAACTGGTCCGCCAGATGTGGCAGGTAGCTTTTTCCGATAACGTGATCGAAGCCTTTGAAGAGCACCTGATCCGCCGGGTATCCGAGCTGATCTACTTACCTCACGGATTATTCACCCGGGCCAGGGCAGAGGCACGGGATATGAAAGACACCTGACTCGCTGGCGTACAAGGCTTTGAAGTGCTTGTTGATAAGTAATTCAGTGCAGGTGGGTCGATCGCTTACCGAATGGCTCACATTCCCGTTCGAGAGTATGAACCAAGTCGCGAAAGGTCTCAGCATTCTGTTCATTCATACTCATTAAAACACGATGGGCTTCCAGCACCTTCTCCCGTGCAGCGCATTCGTCCGGGGTATTGCAGAGCAAGGGTTTGGTCTCCACCGAAAAGTCGCGGTGCTCATCACTGATCTCCACCAGAGAGTCGAAGCCCATGGCATCGAGCAGGTGCCGAATTCCCTTGTCAGCGGAAAAAACCAGGGGCTTCTGACAGCCGCGCTCCTGCGCGCGAATTGCTATTTTTGCCATCAAGCCGAGAGTGGTGCTATCGACACCTTCCGCACTATGTAGATCGAAAGCTACGCCGGCAAAGTCACCCCGCGCAAACATATTGTCGATAAAGCTATCGAATGAGGTACAAAGGTTGAGTCGTACATCACCAATTAACTTGATGATGTAAACGCCCTCATGGGCTCCAACCATAATTTGCCCGGACTGCATAACAACCCCTGGCTCATCCGTGCGCACCTGATAATGAATGTGCAGGCGGATGGCAAAAGTTCACTGGTAGAGAACACTAGTTGCGCTCGGAGATTTTGCCGCCTTGCGCAATTTTGTGCATAAAGTGGGCGGAGCTTACTCCTGACCGCTCGGACTGACAAGAGCGCTAGGGCATGAAATTCGACTTGTCGGTCGATTCAAATTCAGTGGTTCTAGTCGTGCCCCAACGTCAAAATCGTAATATCATCCGGCAAGGCGCCAAAAGTATCCACTTTGAGGCTCTGGCACAAACTGCTCAATTCGCCTTCACTACCGGCGATCAGCTGCAGAAGCCGAGCCTCTTTTTCCAGCAGATCCCCCTGCAATAGTTCCAGCACCCCATCGGAGCATACCACCAGGCGCCAGTTGGACGGGAGTTCAGCACACATTACCTGCCAGTCTCCCCGCTCAAAGATGCCCAAGGGTCGACCCTTACCGGGCAACCAGTCGGCGCCACCATTACTGGCAAGGGCTGGCATGGGAATCTGTCCTGCGACGGCATAGTGCAACTGGCGGGCAGCCGTATCTACTACTCCGACAAACATACTGGCGTGTTTGCCCATATGGGTGGATAGCAGCTCTCGGTTGATCAGCTCGAGGATTTCCAACAAGTCATTCCCCAGGAGTTCCAGCTGGGTGAACAGTGGACGCTCACTCAGTCGGTGCATAATGCTGTGTTTGATCAGTGCAGTAACCAGCGCCGATGAGACTCCGTGCCCCGATACATCCACCAGGTAAAAGGCCACAAAACGCTCACCGAACAGGCCATAATCGACAAAATCACCGCTGAGATACAAAGAGGGGATCAAACGATAGGCGGCTTCGATACCACCTGGGTAGCTGTAAGGAGTGCGGGGCAGAAGGTGCTGTTGTAATAGGCGGCCAGCCTCTTGATCCCGCCGCAAAAGCTCCACATGATCGCGCAATTCTATATTGCGGTGCTCTAAAGCTTCCCGGTATTCACGATTCTGCTGGGCGAGATTTTCCTCTTCCGCAATACGGCAGATAACGCCGTTGATCAGACCTGCTTCCTTAACAGGCTTGAGAAAATAATCGCAGGCACCCAGGCGCATGGCCTGTAAAATAGTAGCCGCCTCACCACTATCAGAGATCATGACAACAGCAGTGCCTGGCGACAAACGTTTAATATGACGCAGTACTTCCAGCCCCTTCATATCCGGTAACTGGAGATCGACTACCACCAATTGAAACAGCTCTGGAGAAAACTGTTGGATACCCTCATCCCCACTGCTCGCTTCAGCAACGGAGAAACCTTGACATGAAAGCGCTCCACGCAAGAATTTGCGGGAGCGCTCATCATCGGTTAATAAGAGGCTACTGGGGCCGGCCATATGAGGCCCCTGAGGAAGGTTGTATAACTACCTGGCTATCAGTAGTCACTAGATTCTTCGACTTCACCCTGATCAATTGCTTCAGCGGCTTCGGCTTCATCCTGTACTTCCACTTCGCCATCCACGATCAGGAAATCCCGGCGCTGTAGGTAGGCATCACGCAGCAATACATAGCGATCTCCTTGCAGGAGGGATTCCGCTTTTAACAGGCTTGCGCGGCTCTGGACAATATCGGTTGCCTTCAACGCATAGCGGGTAGGAGTATGGTCCACATAGGTCAAAGGGTTAGTATAGAAATCCACCACTCTCGCCGGCGTATCCCGCAAAGTGGAGGGGCCCAGTAACGGCAGAA
Organism: Microbulbifer epialgicus; assembly: GCF_041447265.1. Lineage (NCBI taxonomy): Bacteria > Pseudomonadati > Pseudomonadota > Gammaproteobacteria > Cellvibrionales > Microbulbiferaceae > Microbulbifer > Microbulbifer epialgicus. The sequence goes on along the minus strand of NZ_JBGMEK010000043.1, from coordinate 31,530 downwards.
CCAGATAGGGACCGGAAGGTACACCCCAGACCGCCAAGGTCTGACCAAAGTCTTCACCGTCACCCTTCTCCAAGCCCATATGCTTGGCAACATCAAAAAGGCCACCTATACCGATAGTGGTATTAATCAACAGGCGTCCAGCATCGTTGCCCGCTTGGCCCCAGTTACCCTGCAGCACCCCGTTTAGTGTATTGGTTACTTCACCCAGATTACTAAAAAAGTTGCTGACGCCATACTGCATAAATATCGGGGTAATCTGCCGATAGCTCACCGCAGCAGGCTTCAATACGTAGCGGTCAGCGCCATCATTGAAACTGAACACAGCTCGGTTAAAACCTTCCCATGGATCACGCTGGGAAAAGTCTTCACCGTCTTCACCACCGAATTCATCCGCCGGATCAAATCCATACTCATCCAACAGCGATCCGCTTTCGTCATTGGTGGTATTACTCTGCCCATCAGTACCAGTCTGGACGGCGGTCTCCGTTGCCGCCCCTCCAAACGGGTCTTCTTGCGCTAATACTCCCACTGGAGAAACCGCGATCAGCGCGGCCATCAACCAGGGCGATAAAACTCTGCGTCCTAGCAAAACCCTGCTCCTCTACTAACAAATACTAAGACCAAGGATTCTAACGCCCTCGCATATCGTAAGCTACCCTCGGCAGCATAGCAGCTGGGATTCGTCAAAGATGAAGCAGTTTCAGGCAAGTGCAGCGGGACTCCAGAATAAGAATGACGCCAAAAGACAAGCTGTTGACACCTATTTTTCAACTGGTAAAGGTTTAAGGCCTGCAATTACACCATTACCCAGAAATTTCTTTAGTAGCTCCACACCAAAACTCCTCAAAGCGCTGTTATCTACCTGGGGTAACTCTGCAGCAATTTGTGCCAATAGCTGCTCTCCAGTGACTGACTCTTCTGAGGCCAGTTGCAACAAACGCGCTGTCACCGCATTAATTTCCATGAAATTCACCTCATCACTGCGATCGCGATATACCAGCAAAAAGGTGGGGGTTTCATCAGGTTCCTGAGGCTGGAACACCGGACCAATACGATGCACGGGATATCGATAACTAAGGCTCCATACCAGGGGCGATACCACTGGTACGAATCCCAATATATCCCCCTCGCGGCTGAGGTTGGCAGGTATCTCAGCGGTACTGACATCCAGTGCCAACTCCACCCATTCGTAGTGAGCTAGCTCCAGTAAAAAAGGGGGATCTCCCTCCCGCTGGCCCCGCTCATTTTGCAGGTAAGTGAGGAACTCCTCACTGATTTGCAGAAAATAAGGACTGCTAGAAGTATGGTGATGTACAAAATCACGCACCATAGCGCGCCAGGATTCGTCGCTATAGAGACTGCGCAGCACCGGAAACCCGCTCGAGATAAAAGACTCAATATTGTTGTAAATTAGATCCCGATAAATCGCCAAGCGCCGATCTTCAATTTGGGGAGGCGGTGTACATTGATCCGGAGCGCGTAAATGGGCGGCAAGATTCCTCTGGAGATCCTGAAATCTGCCGGTCTTATCGACGACTGAGGACATAATTTTCTTCTACTTGATGGCTGGCCTGAATATTTTTGATCTTCTCGACTTCCTCGACCAATTGCCGCAGGGGTGGAATATTAAAATCTCGTTCAAGCAAGGTGGGCATCACACCGTGAATTTCATAGGCTTTATTCAACAACTCCCACACCGGATCAATTACTGGCGCGCCGTGGGTATCCACTTTCAGGTCATCCGCCTCATCGTAATGCCCAGCCACATGGACATAACGCATCCTCTCTGAGGGAAGCGCACGCAGGAATTCAAAGGGGTTGTAACAGTGATTAATAGAGTTTACGTAAATATTGTTTACGTCCAACAAAAGGTCACAGTCTGCCTCTTCCAAGACCGCTTTCAGAAATGCCAGCTCGCTCATTTCCTGCCCTGGCGCGGCATAGTAAGAAACATTTTCCATAGCAATACGCTGACCCAGCGCATCCTGCACTATGCGTATCCGCTCGGCGACATACATCACCGCTTCTTCGGTAAAGGGTATGGGAAGGAGGTCGTAAAGATGACCGTGATCCGAGCAGTAACTTAGGTGTTCGCTATAAAAGCGAATATCATGATCGCGAATAAACTGCTTGATCGAACTGACCAACTCCATATCCAGGGGCTCGGGGGCGCCAATTGATAGAGATAGACCGTGCAGAATAAAAGGGTAACGCTCCGTGAATTCGCGAAACCAACGGCCATAGCGCCCACCGACGCCGATCCAGTTCTCAGGCGCCACTTCGAAAAAGTCCACCGCACCGGATGGAACCTCTTCTCCCATCATAGAGCGGCGCAGTCCTAGACCGGCCCCTTCCACTGGAAAATTGCGCACCACTATCTGCTTGCCTCGTAAGATTATTGCTGAAAAAGGAGCACGGGGTGGCAGGCTACCGCAATGCCACCCCGATCAAGTATGGCGTTAAATTATCCGCCACACTTGCCCTCGCCACACTTACCTTCTTTTTTCTTGCCTTCGCCGCACTTACCTTCGCCGCACTTACCTTCTTTTTTCTTGCCTTCGCCGCACTTACCTTCGCCGCACTTACCTTCTTTCTTCTTGTCGTGGCCGCACTTGCCTTCTTTCTTTTTGTCCTTATCGTCATGATCGGCCAGAGCCAAGTTATAGCCGGATGTCAGCTCTGCAGCGGCAAACGGGTTGGCTTCACCAGTGGCCGCAGTCACATTCATCGCTGCAGAGGCTATAAATGCTGCACCTACTGCAGCCGCTACCGGGGAAAGATGCTTCTTGTTCATAATGAATCTCCTAACTAATACCCTGAGTAATAAGAAGTACTTAAGACTTTCTTTTCTCCCGCGGCAGTATAATGCTGCGGGGTGGAAAACCGTCATCTGTTGAGGCTAGCCAGCTTAGGGTGAGAATCTCACGCCATTTTGAACCTATAGCCTACTCGCATAAGGTTTGTCGAACCGGTCGCCAGAATATTACATAAAGAAATCAGTTTTTTTGTGATCCCATACCAATAGTGGCAATCAACCTACCAGCCCTTTCCCATTAGCCTCCACCCATGCCTTATGCAAGCGCTTGGAAGATACCGGCATCACGGTTTTCAGGGTCTGGGCAAATAGAGATACTCGGAACTCCTCAAGCATCCAGCGGTAATCCACTAGCAAGGCTTCCGCAGCCAACTCCCTGCTTGAACATTTTTCAGCCAGATCAGCATAGGGCTCCGCGGCCTTGTGGTACTCAACCTGTAATTTGCGATCACGATTCGGGTCGAGTGCAGCTTTCTCCAGGCGCATAGCGATCGCCTTAAGGTAACGGCCATACTGACGCAACCATTCCAGAGGGGTATCGAACAGAAAACCGCGATAAAAGAGCCCAGACAATTGCTGCTGTATATCTCCCACCGCCATGGCAACCGCCAGGTTTTTCTGCTGTTTGATCTGTTTGCGCAGGGGCACAAGTAGGGCTAAAGTTTTGACCAGTAAGTCCCCAATTTCCTGGGCCACTCCCACCAGGTCACTATCATTTTCCAGCGCGGACAGAAATTCAGCTTCGGTACGCGGCCACTCTTCCTTAGGCCAAAACACCTCTCGCACTGCAGCCATCAGGATATCGTCTGCAACCTCCTCACGCCGTCCCAGGTCCGCAGCGGAAAGCCCCAACTCCTTGCCGCGCAGTAGCTCCTTGCGCAGGTATTTAACCTTCTCCGGCAAATGCAGCAGTGCCAGGCGGCAAATTCCTGCACGACTCAACCGACGCGCTTCATCCGGGTTATGCAGGAGTTTCAGGGAAACACTGTCTTTTTCCTCTACCAATGCCGGATATGCCCGCACCTTGAGGCCGCCCTGGTTAAGAGTGTGGGTTTCTGGAAGCTCTCCGAAGTCCCAGCGGGTAATCCCCTCTCGCTCAAAGCTGTCTCCTGCACTCGCTAACCCCTGCTGCACCCGATCGCGGTAGCGCGCCTGCAGCAGCGAGAGATCGCGGTCCTGGTCGAGTAATTTACCTGCCTCATCCATCACTTGGATATTGAAGCGATAATAATCTTCCAGGGATTGTTCAGCGGATTCCCAGGCGCTATCTGGCAACTGCTGCGCCGTCTGACGCTGTAACTCCAGTGCCAGTGACTGCCATAAGGGAACATTATCTACGCGCAATCGCGGCAGGGCTTTATCCACTGCCGCTGGTACAGGGACAAAATATTTACGCCACTGTTTAGGTAAGGCTTTGACCAGGGCAATACATTTATCCCGTAGGATTCCAGGCACCAGCCAGGAAAGTCGAGCAGCGGGAACCTGGTGCAGTGCCGCAACCGGTACCTGAATGCTGACACCGTCATCCACACTGCCCGGCTCGAAGTGATAGCTGAGCGGATAAACAATGCCGCCCGACTGCAATTCATCGGGGAATTGGGCTTCGCCGACGTGATCCGCACTTTGCTGCATCAACAATTCCCGGGGAATAAACAGCAGCTGCGGATCACTGGATTCCACTTTCTTGCGCCAGTGCTCAAACCCGGCCAGGTTAACGATATCCGCAGGAATACGCTCATCGAAAAAGCGATAAACCACTTCATCATCCACTAGAATATCCTGGCGGCGGGATTTGGCCTCCAGCTCTTCCAGGGATTTCAGCAGGTCTGTGTAGTGTTTATAAAAACGGCCTTTACCACGATAACGCTGTTCCACTAAAGCCTGGCGAATAAACACTTCCCGCGCAGTTTGCGGATCGAGCTTACCGTAGGGAATCCGGCGTTTCTCCACCAGCACCAAGCCGTACAGGGAAACCTTCTCAAAGGCCATCACCTGACCCGAACGGGCATCAAAATGAGGCTCGAAATAATTTCGCTTTACCAGATGCTGGGATGCAGCCAGTACCCAACTGGGCTCTATTTTTGCAACGGTATGGGCGAATAAGCGGCTGGTTTCCAATAACTGGACGGCAACAACCCAGCGGGGAGGCTTCTTGAACTGGCCAGATCCTGGGAAAATATGGAAGCGGCGATTGCGACAGCCAATAAATTCCTTGTTCTCATCGCGAGCGCCAATATTACCGAGAAGACCTGCGACTATAGCCCGATGTACCGCCTCATACTCCGCTGGCTCTTTGTTTTCTTTTACTTCAAGATCGCGGCAAGCCACCCGCAGCTGGTGATGGATATCTCTCCACTCACGCATACGCAACCAGGACAGGAAGTTTTTCTGGCACCATTTGCGCAACTGATTTTGACTCAGCTCCTGGCGCTGAGTTTCGAAAGCATCCCAAAGCTGTACAAAGGACAGGAAATCTGACTGTTCATGCTGCCACTGGCGATGTTTTTCATCCGCCGCCTGGCGCTTTTCCGCCGGGCGTTCGCGCGGGTCCTGCACGGCCAGGGCGGCAGCAATAATTAACAATTCACGCACACTGCCGTTATCTGCTCCGGCCAACAACATACGGCTCAGTCGTGGGTCCAGCGGCAATCGTGAAAGGGCTCGACCCAATTTGGTAACCCTGCCCTGACCATCAACGGCCTGCAGCTCCTGCAATAGCTTGTAACCATCATTAATCAGGCGCTGATCGGGCGGATCAACAAAAGGAAACTCGCGGATATCACCAATACGCAACTGCAACATTTGCAGGATTACCGCAGCCAGATTGGTACGCAGAATTTCCGCATCGGTAAATTCCGGACGCTGCGCAAAATCCCGCTCTTCATATAAGCGCACACAGACACCGGCACTGACGCGGCCACAGCGACCGGCACGCTGGTTGGCACTGGCCTGGGAAACCGGCTCTATAGGCAGCCGCTGAATTTTACTGCGATAGCTGTAGCGGCTGACGCGTGCAGTACCCGGGTCGATCACATAGCGAATTCCCGGCACCGTAATAGAGGTCTCCGCCACATTGGTGGCGAGTACAATACGGCGGCCTTTATGGCCGTGAAAGACTTTGGCCTGCTCCGCCAGACTCAAACGCGCATACAGGGGCAATACTTCCAGCTGGGCAATCTGCGCATCCCGCAGGGCCTTGGCACATTCACGGATTTCCCGCTCGCCACTCATAAATACCAGTATGTCCCCGCCGCGCCGGCTGCTGGATTTTTCCTCGTGCAGTAATTCCTCTACCGCAGCTACGACCTGTTCATTGAGATCCGCACCACTGTCCGCAGCCGGGCGGTAATGAATTTCCACCGGATAGGTGCGGCCAGATACCTCGATAATGGGCGCATCATCAAAATGTCGGGAGAATTTCTCCAGGTCGATAGTGGCCGAGGTAATGATCAGTTTCAGGTCTGGACGCCTGGGCAGGATAGTTTTCAAATAGCCCAGCAGAAAATCAATATTGAGACTGCGCTCATGGGCTTCATCGATAATCAGCGTGTCATATTTATTTAACAGTGGGTCACGCTGAATTTCTGCCAGCAAAATACCGTCAGTCATTAGTTTGACATGGGTATGTTCAGTACTGTGATCGGTAAAACGCACCTGGTAACCGACTGATTCCCCCAAGGACTGCTGCAATTCCTCGGCGATTCGATTGGCCACAGTGCGAGCGGCAATCCTGCGCGGCTGGGTGTGGCCGACCTGGCCGTAAATCCCCCGCCCCAGAGACAGGCAGATTTTCGGTAACTGGGTGGTTTTACCGGAACCGGTTTCACCGGCAATAACTACAACCTGGTGCTTTTCGATCAACCCGGCGATTTCATCACGCCGCGCTACCACGGGCAGTGCTTCCGGCCACTGCACGTCCGGTAGCTTTCGCCGACGCTCTTCCACCAGGGCTTCAGACGCTTGTAGCTGTTGATCTAACTGGGCCAGCATACGATCGACCGGCTTGCCCTCTTTCTGGCGCCGTCGCACGTTCTTTAGGGTCCTACGCAGGGTAAACCGGTCCCTACTCATACAGGCCGGGATACGGGTTTGCAGCGCGCCCACAATTTTTTCTGCTTCGGTGTGACTCATAATTCGTACAGCAATGGCAAACGCGGGATTATACCCCCTTGATGCGATAGGGCTATCAAACCTTATTGTGGCGCTCATCTATACTGGAGCGGATAGAGGTCAATTCTAGAAGCATCATTGCGCCTCAGGATCACACCTTGCGAGCGGTACTATGCAAGAGATCAAGCCCAAGCCCCCCGCCAGCGCCGGGCAGCTGTTTGGCCACCCCAAAGGCCTGTTTCTGCTGTTTGGTACAGAAATGTGGGAACGCCTCAGCTACTACGGTATGCGCGGCATTTTTGTTTTCTACTTGACCTCCACGGCCACCGCCGCAGTATTCGGCTGGGAACAACTCACCGATACTGAATTACAATCCAAAGCGCTCAGCTACCTGGGATGGTACGCAATGCTGGTGTACCTGACTCCAATTATCGGCGGCTGGATGGCTGACAACCGCTGGGGGCAACGCCGCTGTATTATGTTTGGCGGCACCCTAATGATGCTGGGACAATTCTCCCTAGGCTTCCCCCACGCCTGGCTGCCCAATGGCAGTGAGATCTATATGCTGTGGCTGGGACTGGCTCTGCTGATTATCGGCAATGGTTTCTTCAAACCGAATATTTCCACTATGGTCGGAGACCTCTACGAAGAGGGAGACCACCGTCGCGATACCGCATTTACCATTTTCTATATGGGCATCAACCTGGGCTCCATCCTCGGTTACTTGGTAGTGGGCTGGATTGGAGAGAAAGTGGACTACCAGCTGGCCTTCATTGTTGCAGGAGTTGGTATGCTGTTGGGCCTGCTGTTGCAATTGACCCAGGCCAAACGCTATTTGGGAGAAATCGGGGTGGAGCCCTCTGCTCACCTGGAACTTAAAAACCAGAAGCGCAAAGAGGCTGAAAAGCGCCGCCCTCTCACCCAAGAGGAACGTGACCGCATTAAGGTAATACTGGTACTTGGCGTTTTTGTCGTGGTGTTCTGGGCCGGTTTTGAACAGGCTGCCGGCTCAATGAACCTGTTTGCCAAATATCGCACCGACCTGAATATCTTGGGCTGGGAGATTCCCGCCAGCTGGCTGCAGATGGTGAACCCTCTTTTTATCATTATCCTCGCGCCAATTATCGCCAGCATCTGGGTAGGAATGGGAGACAGGGAGCCCAGCTCGCCAGCCAAGTTCAGCCTGGGCTTGGTTTTTCTCGGCATCGGCTTCCTGTCAATGTGCGGCGCGGCGTTACAAATCGGCGACTCCGAAACCATAAAAGCCAGTATCTGGTGGCTGATATTTGCCTATATATTTCACACCATCGGCGAGCTATGCCTGTCCCCGATTGGACTCTCAGTAGTCACCAAATTATCCCCCCTACGCTATTTATCCCTAATGATGGGACTGTGGTTTGCCTTTATCGGTATCGCCAACAAAGGAGCCGCAGAAATCGGCAAGTTGGTAGGGGTTTCCGGCCCCCTCGCTACTTTTGGGGGTGTGGCCCTGGTTGCCATTATTGCGGGAATCATTCTGTATTTCATCCGTGAAAAATTGGTGGACTGGATGCACGGAGCGGAAGAGGTTCATGTCACTGTGGGGGAAACTACCAGGGAGGAGCTAAGCATCACCGCCGATCACGACGGTGTGCCGCCAAAGCATTTTAGTGGTAATGACAAGTAGGGAAATTTTCAAGCGGCCAGGGAGATATCGACCGTACTGGAGAATTATATTCGCGGATTAGCGCCCCTTGACCAGGTAGGCGATGGCCCTATCAAGCCCTTCCAGGGTCATCGGATACATGTGTCCGCCAACCAATCGCTGTGTCATTCCAATGCTGGATGTATATTGCCAGTACTCCTCTCCTACCGGATTTAGCCAGATCAGGTTGCTGTAGGTATCGGTGACCCGTTCCATCCAGGCGGAACCTGGTTCCTCGTTCATATGTTCGACACTGCCGTAACGGCTAGCAATTTCGTAGGGCGCCATAGAGGCATCACCTACAAAAATAACTTTATAGTCTTTGGCGTATGTACGCAGTACTTCCAGCAGCGATGTGTTTTCACTGAAACGACGCTGGTTATCCCTCCAAACATACTCATAGACAAAGTTGTGGAAATAAAAGTACTCCAGGTGCTTAAATTCGGAGCGGCAGGCTGAAAACAGTTCTTCACAAACCCGTACGTAAGGGTCCATAGAGCCCCCCACATCAAAAAAGATCAATACTTTTATCGCGTTGTGCCGCTCCGGCACCATCTGGATATCCAAAAGGCCCGCATTGCGCGCTGTGGAGGAAATTGTGTTATCCAGGTCCAGCTCTTCAGCAGCGCCTGTGCGGGCAAACTTTCGCAACTTGCGCAGGGCGACCTGAATATTGCGGGTGCCCAAGCTTATGCTGTCATCTAGATTCCTGAATTGGCGCTTTTCCCACACTTTGGCTGCGGAGCGGTTGCGTCCCTTACCGCCAACCCGAATCCCACCGGGATGGAAGCCACTATTCCCAAAAGGACTGGTGCCACCGGTGCCTATCCAGCGATTGCCACCACTGTGACGCTTCTTCTGCTCTTCGAGGCGCTTTTTGAATTCTTCAAGCAACTTTTCCAGTCCACCAAGGCTTTGGACCTTGGCCCTCTCCTCCTCGGTGAGTTGCTTGAGGAACTCCGCCCTTAACCAGTCTTCAGGAATCATTTGCCCGACAATATCATCATCATCGAGTGTCTGAAGGTCTTTGAAATAGGCTTCAAAGGCCCGGTCAAATTTATCAAAATGTTTCTCATCCTTCACAAGGCAAACACGCGCGAGGAAATAAAATTCCTCGAGATCTGCAAACACTAAGTGTTGCTGCAGTGCTTCAAGCAAAGCCAAAAGTTCGGTAATGGATACCGGTAATTTATAGCGGCGTAAATTCAGGAAAAAGCCAATCAGCATAGTAATTCGCAGTCAGCACAGGAAGAACAATACCCGGTCACGCCGGGCGGAATATACATAGAGAGCGTTTATCCTCTCTGGAGCAAAGCCCATCACTCAATTAGCGGTTGCTGCGGCGCGCCATAAATGCCAGACGCTCCAACATGTGAACATCCTGTTCATTTTTCAAGAGAGCACCATAGAGTGGCGGAATCGCGCTGCTATTATCACGGTTTTTCAATACTTCCTCGGGAATATCGTCCGCCATCAACAGTTTGAGCCAATCGATTAGCTCCGAGGTAGAAGGCTTCTTCTTCAAGCCTGGCACTTCTCGCAACTGAAAGAAAATATCCATAGCTTCCGCCACCATCTGCCCCTTGATATCCGGGTAATGCACATCGACGATTTTGTGCATGGTGTCACGGTCGGGGAAGCTGATGTAGTGGAAGAAACAGCGGCGCAGAAATGCATCCGGCAATTCTTTTTCATTATTCGAAGTAATAATTACAATGGGGCGCTGCTTGGCCTTGATAGTTTCGCCGGTCTCGTAAACAAAGAACTCCATACGATCCAGCTCCACCAACAAATCATTGGGGAATTCGATATCCGCCTTGTCGATCTCATCAATGAGCAGCACTACCCGCTCTTCTGCTGCGAAGGCCTCCCACAATTTGCCACGCTTGATGTAGTTGCCGATATCGTGCACTTTATCCACCCCCAGCTGAGAGTCGCGTAAGCGCGACACTGCGTCGTATTCATACAGGCCCTGCTGTGCTTTTGTGGTGGATTTGATATGCCACTGGATCAGCTTCATCCCGAGGCTCTGTGCAACCTGCTCCGCCAACAGTGTTTTGCCGGTGCCCGGCTCGCCTTTAATCAACAGTGGGCGCTGCAGGGCGACTGCTGCGTTGACTGCCATCTGCAGGTCTTCGGTAGCTACATAGTTGTCGGTACCGGTAAATTTCATGACTACTCCAATCCTGTATTCGCCGCTATCTATCTGATTTAACGAATGATAATTGATCAGCAGGGCGAGAGGCGAGGCGGGAACGATCAAATTGGATGACCAGCCCGAGTAGGTGGGATCAATTGGGAGCGAGCGGGTTTGAGGTCAGGCCATTTGGGTGGCGCGGCGGTGCACCACCTGTCGTCCTTTGCCTGTGATATACCAGCGAATGCCGAGGTGACTATGGATCTTACCCACCATCTCCAGCACCAGCAGGCTATTCAGGGCACGAGCAATAGAGTTGGTCTCCATCCCACTATCCTGCACCATCCCTGAGAGCGAGCGGAATACACACTCGCCACTGTTCAGTAAGTTGAGAACCTGCAGCGCATTCTCATCCAGTTTGCGGATCTGGTTGAAATCCAGCGTCGGGCCCTGCTCCAGATCACCTTCAATTTCGTGTTCGAGCAGCGGCATCATCTCCAACTGCATGGTGCGCAACTCCTGCTCCAAATTCTCAACTCTGGCGCGAGCGATACTGGCGTCGCGCAGCTGGCGACGCGCGGCATTAAAGACAAACATCCGGGAGGCAATAGCAGCCAGCAAACAATAACCGGTAAAAATCAGCAGGCGGGAGGGATCCCCCTGGATCTCTATAAGCAGGTCACTCTGTGTGAACTTCAGGAAAATGGGCACCATCAATGCGCCGCACAGCCCCATAATCAGGCAACGCGCAAGACCGGCAGGGTCCTCTTCGGTAAATAGCATCTGATAGTAATTCACCAACCCACCGAGAATGCCTGAGACCAACATTACCGCAGTGAGAATAAGCAGGTGGTCAAGCATCAGGACTCCTCAGCCGTCTATGGCAGCCACCGCCAGCATACATAGGCGGAAAAAGCACACACCAGGGGCACATCTTCAATTTTTTCTGAAAGTCCGGCTATCAGGTATACCGGTAAATTCTGAATTAGCCGACCCGGTAAGCGATACAGATCATTATTTCCAAGAAGCGGCTGTGCCTTTATTAAATACCGACAGTCAAATCGGCTTGTATGGCTTCACGCCAAGTGCGGAAGCTGCTTAATAGATATAGCAGCTGTCACCAGTAACAGAGCCCCTGAAAAAAGGGATGTGGCGCCTTTGATGTCTGGAGCAGGGATTTATCGGGAAAGAAAGGACAGCGGCCCTCTAAACGGGCCAGCCTCATCAAGGCTAACACGATCTGTTAGCCCCTTTGGAGCAATTGCCGATAGGGGTCAGCCTCCTATCGCAGTTACTGCTCGTTGAAATAAGGGTCTTCGTCAAAGCGGCTGCGTCGCTCTCGGCGAAATCTCAACAGCAGGGTAACAATACCCCAAAAAACCATCACCACCAGCGCGCCCCCAGCAGCAAATACTAGATTTGCAGTCACTTCCGGTACTGCGCCGTTCTCCTCAAATAGCGTCTGGTATACGAAGAGGGGTAGTACAGGCATCGCTATAGACTCAGCTACCGGTGTTTTTACCGGTACCAATAATACCGCCGCAGAAATTAGCAGCAGAGTGCGACGCAGCCAGCTCCAGCGCCAATTGCGCATAAACCACCAGCCCGCGAGCAGGACCACAAAGGTTGAACCCGCATAAACTATCCAGGCAAGTTGAAAGTCTTCTGTCATTTACTATCCACTCTAAATCTCCACCGCCCCCGACAGAATATTCGGCGACATCCGTTTAGCCAGTTTCCACGCAGGTGACAATATGTTCTTCCATATCATCCGGGTGCACCAGCGCCTCACTTATTACGCCGCCCTGCACCGACATGCCAGCCTTGTGAACCGACTCGATATCCCCTGTAATCAGCGGGTGCCATTCCGGCAGCGGGCGCCCTTCTGCAAGGCTGCGGTAAGCACAGGTACGCGGCAACCAGCTGAACTCCGGAATATCCTCAACCTGTAGTTGAATACAACCCGGCACCAGCTCTTTTCGCTGGCTGTACTGGCTGCAGCGGCATGTATTGGTATCCAACAGGCGACAGGCCACATTGGTACTATATATGTCTCCGGTCTCCTCATCCTCCAGGCTATGTAGGCAACAGCGCCCACAACCGTCGCAGAGCGCTTCCCATTCAGACGCATTCATTTCATCGAGGGATTTGCGCCGCCAGAAAGGCACCTGTGCCATGCTCCAGCCTCAGCGCTGCAGCTTGCTGTTCTTCAATGCAATTTCCTGCATTTCGGAATCGACCACCGGTGGCATCTGCAAATAATAACCGCACCCACGCAGTTCTTGCAGGACCTTCTCAGCATTTGCGCGCGCCAACTTGCGCTCCGGCGTCATTAGCAGGGTGGTCAAATGCTGGGGATTTCCAAACAACTCCAGCAGGTTTGCCGGAACCCTTGCGGTACCCTCTCGCTTGTCCACATACAGGTACATTTCATCTTTCTTGGGACTGCGATAGATATCACATAAAACTTTCACTTAATTTCCTCTTTGCGCAGTTGTCGCAGCACTTCAAGCAAGGGCTGACCAATGACCTGGGCCCGCCATCCACACAAGCGTCCCTGCAACTCAGGGTTGCGAGCCTGTACTAACGACTCCAGCTCTTTCTTACGTATCAAAATTTCGGGGGGCAGCCCCTCGCGCTCAGCAATCAGACTGACATGTTGCCGCAACTGCTTGAGCACTTCCCCCTGTTGGCGATTCAGCGGCTGTGGTAGACGTAAAGGCATATCGCTCCGTTCCACCGCCCGAGAGATGACCTCTAACAAGATATCTCCGTGCTCCCGCAAAGCCCGGCCTTCAAATCCCGCCTGACTCAATGCACCTTTGTGTCGCGGCAACTGCTGGGCCAGGGCCATGCAGATATTTTCTTTGAGCAGATGATTGCGCGGCATATCGAGGGCGCGTGCCTCCCGCTCGCGCCAGGTACAAAGATCCTGTAAAGCTGCCAGCTGCTTGCCGCGCAGACGCCAAGCTCCTTTTACTTTCTGGTAATAAAGTTCTGGCGGCTGTGGATTACGTGCCGCACCGATCAGTGCAGTACAGTCCTCTCGCAGCCATCCCTCACGCCCACACTCTTTCAGTTGCTTCAACAGAACACCGTAAAGTACCGGCAACCAGGCAACATCGAGTGCTGCATAACTTTTTTGCGCTTCACTCAAGGGCCGCTGTAACCAATCGGAGCGCGTTTCACTCTTGGGCAGTTCAATATTTAACAACTCACGCACGGTGGCCGCATACCCCAGCCCCGCGCCCATGCCACCCATAGCGGCAGCAATTTGGGTATCGAAAATAGGTTCGGGGATCACTCCCAACAGACGCTCTAGGGTCTCCAGGTCTTCACTACAACTGTGCATGATCTTAGTGACCGCTGTATCCAGCAATAGGTCGCGCAGAGGCTCCAGATCTTTAATTGCGAGGTTATCAATCAGGTAGCAGTGCTTGCCGTCTCCAACCTGTACCAGGGCAGGTTGGGGATAAAAAGTGCGACTGCGCATGAACTCGGTATCCAACGCCACGGCTCTTTGCTGGCGCCACTCCACACACAGAGCCGCTAACTGCTCGCTGGTATCCACCCAGCGCGGAGAGGTATCTATCTCAACCATCGATATCACTCTGTTGGCGGGAAAAAGGAGGTGCGGCTATTGAAGGCATGGGCCAGGGTACCACCGTCGATATATTCAAGTTCTCCGCCAATAGGAACACCGTGGGCAATACGACTTACGGCAACACCATGTAGCCTGGCCCGCTCGGCGATGTATTGGGCGGTCGCCTCCCCTTCAACGGTAGGATTTGTAGCCACAATCAGCTCTTGCAGAGACTCGTTGGCAAGTCTTCGCTCTAACAGATCAACCCCCAGGTCCGCAGGTCCAATGCCATCAATGGGAGAGAGGTGGCCATGCAGTACGAAGTAGCGACCATGGTAATTGCCAGCCTGTTCTATCGCCAGAACATCTGCAGGCGTCTCCACCACACATAGGGAAGCCTGTTCACGGCGGCTGTTATTACACAATGCACAAACGGTTTCTTCGGTCAGCGTGCGGCACTGGTTGCAGCGGCCAACTTTTTCCACAGCCTGGGCCAGACTGCGCGCCAGCATCTCCGCAGCATCGCGATCCTTTTCCAGCAGATGCATCGCCATACGCTGCGCCGATTTGGGGCCCACACTGGGCAGACTACGCAGTGCGCGAATCAAGTCTTCGATCAGGGGACTAAACATAAAATACTAATACAATCAGGTACTCGCCCCTTAAAATGGGAATTTAAAACCTTCAGGCAGGTTAATACCTGAGGTCAGGTCGCCCACCTGCTGTTTTTGCAACTCCTGGGCTTTCTCCTCTGCCCGGCGCACAGCATCATTAACCGCTGCTGCCAGCAGGTCTTCGAGCATTTCCTTGTCTTCTGCAAGCAGAGATGGGTCGATTTCCACTGCAGTAACATCATGACGGCCGTTCATTGTAACCTTGACCATGCCCGCACCGGATTCTCCGCAGACACGCAAGTCACTCAACTCCTGCTGCAACTTCTGCATCTTCTCCTGCATATCGGCCTGCATCTTCTGGGCCTGTTGCATCAGATCGCCCAAACCTTTCATAAGTAACCTCTATTCCTATTATTTGACTGCCCGGGTGAAAAACCGGGAATCCAATTCAATATTAATCTGCTTCGAGCAGTGACTCGATAGAATCCGGCAATAGCTCTGCATTCAGTTCGGCCTGCAGCTCTTGAACCAAAGGATCAGCAGTCAGCGCTTCACGGGCAGCAGCAAGTCTCGACTCTCGCGTCGCCGCCGCCAAGCGTGCAGGCGTACCACCCTGTACCTTCCCCACCTGGATCTGCGCCACCACCGGCTGCTGAAAGAAATCTCCGAGTAGATCCCCCAGGCGCCTCTGGTGCACGTCGTCGTAGAGACTGCTGTAAGACTCATCCAAGGTGAAAGCGAGTATATTGCCCTGCCGCCCCACAAGTTCGAGATGCTGAGCAATGGAGTGCAGTATCCCGCTTATTCCCAGTTGTCGATATAGCACTGGCCAGCTGCCTGGTGTGAGCGCATCGAAGTGAGCCTTTGGGGACTCAGTGGCAACTTCCGCTGCAACTGTTTGCTGTAGCGCCTGTGCCCCTGGCGGCACTGGTGCTGACTCCACCTCCGTTACACGTTGGCGGAGCTCCGCCAAAACGCTTTCTCTCGGTCTCTGCACTGGCTCGGCAGGAACTGAGGGCTCCTCTACGGCAGCCTGTGCGGTCGGGGAAGCCGCACTTATCCCGTTGCTCATTGCGGATAATGCACTTTGATGCTGACTCGCGCTCGGCTCGGACGGACAAGTGGGTTCACGCACGTCTTCCGATACTTGGTTTTTTTCCGGGGCAGCGGACTCCACCCGCTCTTGTAGCTCAGACGCCACAATGACCTCTGGCTGCGGCAGTGTCGATTCAGGCTTTTTTTCCGCAGGTAGCTCCCCAGACCAAGGCGGTGATTGCGGCTCTGCTGGTTCAGGGGGTACTTGTTCCTCCCCTGTAGATCCTGGCAATGGAGACCTGGGAATATCCGCAACCCCCTGCGGGCGAAATGCCAGCATACGCAACAGAGCCATCTCGAAGCCACTACGCGGATCCGGGGCCAAGGGCAAATCGCGGCGGGCGTACAATGCCATCTGATAGTAGAGCTGTATATTTTCCGGAGCTATATGGTTGGCTAGCTCCCGCAGCCACTCCCCATCCCCCAGAGAGTTATCCACAGATTGGGGCAATACCTGGGTCACCGCCAGGCGGTGCAGGCTATCGGCGAGCTCTGCCAGCGCGGCACTAAAATCCGGAGCCTGCTGGGCTAGTTCAGCAACCACACCAAACAATTCCGCCGCATCCTCGTTAGCCAATGCCCGCAGCAGCTTCCACACCAACCCGGTATCAATACTGCCGAGCATGCTGCGCACTTCGGCCTCACTGATTTTACCCCCTCCAAAGGCTATCGCCTGATCGGTAAGGCTCATACCATCGCGCATACTGCCATCAGCCGCGCGCCCCAGATGCCAAAGCGCCCCCTCTTCAAAAGGTACCTGCTCCTGCTCTAGGACGAAACGCAAGTGTTCGACAACCCGCTCGGTGCTCATATTCTTCAACTTGAACTGCAGGCAGCGGGAAAGCACGGTGACTGGCAGTTTTTGCGGGTCCGTGGTGGCCAGTAGAAACTTTACATGGGGGGGCGGCTCTTCCAGGGTCTTCAGCAGCGCATTGAAGGAACTGTTGGAGAGCATATGGACTTCATCGATCAGGTAGACCTTATAACGTCCCCTTGTAGGTGCGTATTGGACATTTTCCAGCAGCTCCCGGGTATCCTCTACCTTGGTGCGCGATGCCGCATCCACTTCGATCAGGTCAACAAAACGACCGTCAGCTATCTCTGCACAGGTATTGCACTGACCACAGGGCTCTGAACTCACACCCTCTTCGCAGTTCAGACATTTGGCGAGAATTCGCGCAATTGTGGTTTTCCCCACTCCACGGGTACCGGCAAACAGGTAGGCATGATGCAGGCGGCCATTATCCAGGGCGTTAATGAGCGCCTGAAGTACATGCTCCTGCCCCACCATCTCCCGAAACAGACGCGGACGCCACTTACGCGCCAGTACTTGATAGCTCATCCAGTCTCCGGTGCTCGGCACACCTCTGCAAAATCATTTTTCTTGCGCCACTGGCGCGGGCGCCATTATACCGGCATAGGCGCCGAGGCATAGCAGGTAGCAACTCACCAGGATCTATCGTGCCACTCGTAGCCAAACCGAACCTTGTGATATAACTGTGCGCCAACTCGCACTTAAAACAAACAGTCAATAACTACAGCGGGTTTGGTACGGGGAACACGATAAGTAATGAATAAGGCCAGGAAGACGCTTCTGGAAAAGCTGTTTGCCGAGCACGGCCAGGCCCTGGTACGGTTTGTCTCACGCATTGTCAAAAGTCCGGACGACGCTGAAGATATCGCCCAACACGCCTACTTGCGCCTGCAAAAACTCAGCGACGAAAAAGAATTGGATAACCCCCGCGCTTATCTCTACCAAATCGCCAATAATCTGGCACTCGACCAGCTGCGCCGGGGCAAATTGCATGTGGAGTATCTCAACCAACAAGCTCCCCTAGATGGAGACCCCTATAGCGATGAGCATACAGACCACCAGTCCCCGGAAAGAGTCCTCGCAGCCCGACAGCAGCTCCAGTCTATCTACGAAACGATGGATAAATTGCCACTCAAGTGCCGCCAGGCCTTCCTCCTGCACAGAACTCGTGGCCTTTCATATAGCGAGATCGCTCAGGAGATGAATATCTCCGTGAGTAGTGTGGAGAAATATATCCTACAAGCCCTCAAGGCCTGCCGTCGAAAGGTAGGTTAGCGCCTAAAGCCACTAACCCAGCGTTCAAATTTTGTTGAGGGGACAAGCGGCTCAGCCGTCTTAGCTAGCATGAGCGATATCCAGAGCTTCAACAACTCTGCCAGCGGAGACACTTTCAGCATTTTTAGCTGCCAAATTGGCCGCCACCATTGTGATTGTGTTGCAAACAAAGGAATGTAAACCGCTCCATCGCACAAATCGGTGGATTTTGAGTAAGATGCACCGCATTTAGGCACAGCCGTCCAATTTAAGTGGCTGGCAAACCCAAGGTACCAGAGCGATTATGAATACCAACGCACAGCAAACAACAAGCGAAGAGAGCCTGGATCAGGCCTGCGCTTGGATTGCGCGTTTACGCTCCGATACCCTAAGCGCAATCGACAAACGTGAATTTGCGACCTGGCTATCCGCATCCGATGCGCACGCCCGGGCCTTCGAGGAAATCGCAGAGCTCTGGGGTGACTTAGGCGCACTGGCTCACATGCCCATTGACCAACTTTTCCCCGAGAGTGTGCCCACTGCTAACATTCACAAAACTGCTGTCAGTAAAAATCAGCAGACAGCAGCACTCACAAGGAAACCCCGCAATGACCGCTGGGGCATGCCGCAGTGGGCTCTCAGCAGTGGCTTAGCTACCTGCGGCGCATTCCTCGCCGTCTGGGTTGGCCTGAACTGGCAGAACACGACAACCCCCAAAGAAGAAATTTACACCACTCAACTCGGTGAAATTCGCACTGTGAGCCTTGCTGATGGGTCAGAGGTAAAACTAAATTCCAATAGTGAATTGCACGTAAGCTATAGCCGCAAGGAAAGGCAGACCCAGCTCGTGCGCGGTGAAGCATTCTTTGAGGTTGCTCGACAAACCTCCCGCCCCTTCACCGTCTCTGCCGGCAGCGCCAATATTCGTGTACTCGGCACTGAATTTAATGTTGAGCTCAACCCGGAGAGCACCAAAGTGTCTGTCACTGAGGGCACCGTCTCTGTAAGCGAAGCGGAAAGCAGCCCCGGGCTGGCTCCAGAGTCAGTAAAACTGACCAAGAACCAAAAAGTTAGCGTAACTGACCACGGTCTCAGCAATGTGCGCAGAACCTCATCGGAGGAGGCTACCGACTGGACTCGTGGCCTCCTGGTTTTTGAGCAAACCCCCCTCAAAGAAGCACTCCAAGAGCTTAACCGCTACCTCGCAGTACCAGCAACTGCGGCGCCACAGGTAGAGGGGCGCCTGATATCCGGCACTTTTGCTGTTTCCGACCCGGACAACACCCTGGAAGCCATAGCTACTGCACTTCAACTTCAGCAAGACCGCAGCAACTCCAACCTGACTATCTTGTCTCCCAAGCACAACTAGGTTATAACCGTCTCAATTGGCGGTTGTTTATTGTGCAAACAATGATTTGCCGCCCATATATAAATAATGATAAGTACTCCGATGCCAACTTTGGCGTCGGACATAATAGTAATGGGCACTCTCTTGATGACGGCAAAGTACTGGGCCTTCCTCTTTATAGCGCTACTTCTGCCTACGATTTGCACGGCGAATACGCCTTGCCCACAACCTAATATCAAGCTACCAGCAGGTTCCCTACCTCAAACCCTTATAGCCTTGGGCCAGCTGTGCAAGGTTTCGGTATTGATACAGACTTCATCCGCATCACAATATGCGATGCCTGAACAAACATTGGAAAGTGATACCGGCCAATTTGAGCCGGCCCTACAGCAGCTCTTACAGGATTTACCGTTCACTTATCAACGCATTGGCCCTACATCATTCGCAGTTACACCTAATGCAGACCAACCTTCTAAGGACAAACCCCAAATCAGACCTCTTACTGAGGAGGTCACCGTTACCGGGCAAAACCTTACCGGCAGCCACCTGCGACACTTCCAAATGGACAGCTATGCCCCTATAGACAGGCTTTCGCGAGAACAGCTTGATCTAATAGGAGCACAAACAATCGCAGACCTACTCAAGTTTCTGCCAGCGGTCTCTGGCAATTCCACCAGCACCTCTGTCAGCCAGGAAGATGATGGAACGGCCACCGTATCCTTGCGCGGCCTTCCTGCGAGTAACACTCTCGTCTTAATCAACGGCCGCCGCATCATTGGAGATGGCTACAATGGAGAAGCCACCGACCTCAACACCATCCCGCTATCGCTCGTCGAACGCGTTGAGATCCTGAAAGACGGAGCTTCAGCAGTATATGGATCAGATGCCATTGCTGGGGTTATCAATATTATCCTGCGTAGAGATTTTGAGGGCTTATCAATCGATAGCCACTTTGGACAAGCACAAGAAGGTGATCGCCAAACTGATTCCCATCACTTAACCTGGGGGAGGCACGGAGAACGCAGCCACATAATGTTCAGCCTGGCTCATTACAAACAGGGGGCAGTAATGAGTCGTGATCGCAGCTTGTCAGCGTCGGCAGATAGCCGCAACTATGGAGGTACCGATAAGCGCTCATCGGCCATCCCACAGGGCTTTATTGCTCTCGATAGCAGTAGTGTACTAACTAGCGCCTCTAGTGGAAACTATCAGGATTGGTCATTAGAAGAGCGATATAATTATAATGACTATACATCCGCAATTACCCCAACAGAAAGTCATTCTGCCTATCTCTCAGCCAATTTCGATCTTAGCGAAAACACCCTGCTATTTACCGAGGTTATGGGACTGCGCACCTCCGCAGAATCTACAAAGGCCCCTACTCCAGTTTTCACACGCTTTGATAATGGCGAGCTCACCATAGCAGCAGACAATATCTATAACCCTTTTAAACAAGACATTACAGACGTTAGAAAACGAATATTGGAATTGGGCCCCCGCATTCAGAAAAATTACACCACTACATGGCGAATGAATAGCGGAATCAAAGGAGCCCACAATGAATGGCAGTGGGAACTTAGCTCATCCCTTCACCATACTGACAGGATCGAAAAGCTCAGCAACTTAATAGACCCTTATGCACTCTCCATAGGCCTTAAGGGGCCTGATATCTGTAACTCAGACAGCAGCTGCATACCTATCAACTTACTAGGTCCCAGCGGCAGCCTTGATAAGGAACAGCTGGACTTTATCCGCGGGCAGAGTTCCACCCAGAATCACTCCCGTATGGAATCACTCACCTTTGTATCCGATGGAGTACTTGGGAGGATAAATGCGGGACAGATACTCGCGGCTGCAGGCATTGAGATTCGGCATGAAGCCTTAACTTCCCACTCCAATGACAGCATGGGGCTTTCATTTATAGGAGGACATACGCCGGGCTCAGCTAAAGGATCGCGGATCATCAAAGAAGCTTTCGCTGAAATCTCTATTCCCGTGCAGGCAGATAAGCTCTGGCTGGATGGTGCGATACGCCTTTCGAACTACAGTGACTTTGGCAGTACATATAACCCTAAACTGGCCACTCGCTGGCACGCCACAGAATCCCTGCAATTAAGGGCCAGCTTTGCAACGGGATTTCGAGCGCCGACGCTTACCGACATGTATCAAGAAGGCTACCAAAGCCAGGAATTTATCTTCGATCCATGTACAAACGAAAATGCGGACAGGCTGGTTGGCTGCCCGGGGCAGTCAGATAGCGCTCGAATCCAGTACCTCACTGAATTTGGCGGGAATCCCAATTTAACCCCAGAGACCTCCAAAAGCCTGTCCGTCAGCCTTACCTGGACCCCCGAACAGATAAAGGGGCTAAGCACCACCATTGATCTTTACGATATCCAACAAGATGACGTTATTGGCAGCAGCCCACAGTTTTTAGTCGAGCAAAATGCCTATAAGGGACTCTTCCCCGAAAAAGTTATCCGAGATGATAGTGGCGAGATTACAAAAATCCTTGCCTCACGAATCAACAGAGGTAGCCGAAAAATTAGGGGATATGATATTGCCCTGCGCTATGATTTACCGTCTGAAGGGTTCGGCCAATTCAGTTTTGCACTGAATATGAGCCAGATGTTGCACTACTTAAACCAGGGTGCCCCAGAGATTGCCGAAGAGGACCTGGTAGGAACCTTTATAGACACAGCAACGGGAGGCGCTGGATCTCTACCTGAATGGAAAGCCAATGCGGGAGTTTACTGGAGCAGTGGCAGGTGGAAATTAGGCTACACCACCCACTTTGTTGGAAGCATGAAGGAGTCCTATAATCAGGGTGACAAGCTGGTAACACGCAAGATAAGCAGCTGGACTACCCGCGATCTACAACTTGCTTTTAACCCCACCCCCCGATTCCGGCTTGCCCTTGGGGTAAAAAATCTATTTAACTCCCCCCCCCCATTGGCCGTTACTGCAATCAATAATAATTTTGATTACCGCACATACGATATTTCTGGACGAATCTGGTATGGTAACTTTTCTCTTAAATTATAAATAAACCTTGGTTAACAACCGACCTCACCACTCAATCCCCATATATTTTCACGTTAAGCTATCAACCAAGACCACCACGCCGCACCACCAAAACTACACTTGTCACCTGTGTAATCCATGGAAACTCTTCTCCATTGCTCAACCGGCACTAATATCAAATACGCATTGTGAACACTAGGCACACCCAAGACTCAACAGAGGGAATTTAACCTCCACTAAAAACAAGCAATCAATCCTCCCTTGGTATGCCTGGGCAACCTAGCAGGCCTGACTTTACGAATTTTCAGAAAAAGAATGTGATTTTCTTGAGGGACTCTTTGCGCCAATCGTCATGAGATATGTTGGGAGAGAAGTGGCTACTTGGGGGTACCCACTTCTAACGATCGCCATTCATGGCAAAAGACTATAAATCCAACGATCAAGAGAGGATTGACAATGAAAAAGAACCTCCTGTCCGCAGCGGTCAAAGGGGCTTTAGGCTTCACTGCTGCCGCAATTATGGTTCCGGCAATGCCCGCTTTCGCTCAACAAGACGCGGAGATGGTAGAAGAAGTTATCGTTACTGGTTCTCGCATTAAGCGTCAGGACCTCGAATCTGTTACTCCACTGACGTCCATTGGCGCAGAAGAGTTTAAGATTTCCGGCAACTTGAACATTGAGCAAAAGCTTGCCGAACTTCCACAAACCATCCCAAGTTTTGGGCCCAGCTCCAACAATCCAGGGGATGGCACTGCCCGCGTCGACCTCCGGGGTCTTGGAGCCACCCGTACAGTAGTACTCGTTAACGGTCGTCGGTACATTCCATCAACTCAAAGTGGTATCGTTGACCTGAATAGCATCCCCAGCACACTGATTAGAAGTGTAGATGTAATCACTGGGGGCGCTTCTGCCGTATATGGCTCTGATGCACTGGCCGGTGTCGTCAACTTCCAGATGGTTGACGATTTTGAAGGCGTACAAATGACCAGCCTCTATGATGTTACCGAGGATGGAGATGGGGCCAAGCGCAACATAGACCTTACTATTGGCGGCAACTTCGCTGAGGGCCGCGGCAACGCGACCGTATACGCATCCTGGACCGATCGCGATGCAGTTTTCCAAGCCGACCGTGACTTTAGCAGAAACACCTGGGAAGAAGGTGACACCGACGGTGATGGCGTTAATGACAGTCTCGTTCCCGGTGGGTCCGCTAGTATTCCCGGCGCAATAGCATTTTTGGGGAGGGGGAATAACATCACTTTTGATCCAGATGGCACTTCCCGGCTATTTCAGGATCCTGAAGATCGCTTTAATTATGCGCCCGCCAATTACCTTCAACTCCCACAGGAGCGCTTTTTGGTCAGTGCATTTACTCACTATGACCTAACCGACAAGGTAACTGCCTATGGTGAGATGGCATTTTCACACAATGAAGTGCCCACGGAGCTGGCTCCAACGCCTGCTACCACCGATGTTCAAGTGAATCCCAACACTCCGTTCTTTGATGCCGCATTCCAGCAGCTACTCAAAGATCGGAATGTCGCCAACGGACTTAACGAAAATGCACCCTCCACAGTTCGTGTTACTCGCCGTATGGAGGAGAATGGCTCGCGCCAATCTGTTGATAATCGCGATGCTTTCAGGATTTTGACCGGCTTTCGTGGCGACATTAATGACGATTGGTCATTTGACGCATATTACAGCTATAGCAACCTCGAGCGAATTAATCAGCTCAACAATGACGTTGCTGCCTCTCGCTTTCGCCAAGCAATCTTGGTAACCGATGATGGGACTCAGTGTCAGGACACCTCAAATGGCTGCGTCCCCCTTAATATTTGGGGCGAAGGCAACATTTCTCAGGAAGCCATCGACTTTATCAATGTTGGCGCCACCAATACAACGAGCATCACACAAGAGGTAATCTCTGCAAGCGTGTCTGGTGTATTGGCAACAATCCCGACTGCGGATGAGCCCATAGGTGTTGTGGTCGGCCTTGAACATCGCGATGACGAATCCTCCTCCCGTCCAGACAGCTTCCTATCCTCTGGAGATGTGCTCGGATTTAATGCCGGTGAAGCTACTGTAGGGGGCTACACCGCTATGGAAGTATTTGCCGAAATGAATGTTCCATTGATTTCCGGAAGAAAAGGGATTGAAAGCCTGAGCCTCTGGGGTGCTGCCCGTTATTCCGACTATTCAAATATCGGCGGAGTAACTTCATTTGCGACAGCCGTGAACTACGCACCTATTGATATGGTTAAGTTCCGTGCCGGTTATCAAGAGTCAGTACGTGCACCAAACGTCAGTGAACTTTACCTAGGCTCCTCTAATGGATTCCCTGGGGCTACTGATCCTTGCGCCGAAGGTAATGCCACTCCAGATACCGATTTAGATCTCTGCGCTGCAATGGCAGGTGTTCCAGCCGGAAGCTTTGAGCAGACCAACACGCAGATTGAGGGCATCTTTGGTGGCAATCCAGAGCTGAAGGAAGAGTCCTCTAGCACCATCACTTTTGGTGCCGTTATCGAGCCTATGGACGGCCTAGATATCGCCATTGATTACTACGATATTGAAATTGAAGACGCTATCAGTGTATTTGGTGGCGGTGTAAACAATACTCTCGATCTCTGTTACAACGAATTCAAAGACATCAACTCGCCATATTGCCAGGCAATTTCTCGCTACTCTGACGGCACTGTTAACGTTGTTACTGCACTAAATGCCAACATTGGCCTGATTGAAACAAGAGGCATTGACTTTAATATCAATTACGGTACAGATCTTAACTTTGGCATTGAAGGCGCCTCCTACCTCAGCATCGGCTTTAACAGCTCCTATCTGCTTCAGTACGATGAGACTCCGGTTGCTGACCTGGCAAGCCGAAAAGATGAATGTGCAGGCAACTTTGGCATAACTTGCGGTTCTCCTCGGCCTGAGTTTAACTGGAATACTCGAGCCAGTTGGCAGACTGGCCCTCTAACCGTATCTGCCCTGGTCCGTTATATTGATGGCACAGATGACGAAGCCAAAGGCGATGGAGTTCAACTCGTTGTACCCTCTATTGATGAGGAATACTATCTAGACCTGAGCCTTGGCTACGCGGTAACGGAGAGCTTTGACCTTAACTTTGGCATCAAGAACGTTCTTGATACCGAGCCAACTAGATTGGGTGACTCCCAGGAACAGGCGAATACCTTCCCATCGACTTACGATTTGCTGGGGCCTCGCTACTTCCTAAGCGCAAGCTACCGGTTTGAATGATATCGTTTAAGCGATTGTGTGATACAAAGAAACGGCGAGCATAGCTCGCCGTTTCTTTAGGTAGCAGGTACCAATGAAAAATAAAAGTCTTAACTTTCGCCAGCTGTTAGCCAACCTCGGAAAAATGATAGAATCGGGGAATGCACATAATGCTCTACCGACGATTCTAAAGCTAAATGAGCAATTTCCTAATGAGCCCAATATCCTACACCTAACAGCAGTTGCTCAGGAATCTCTTAAAAATAAAAGTGACGCTAATGAGTTTTTCATAAGATCACTTAAAGTGAAAAGTGATCAGCCTCTTGTGCACAACAATTTTGCTAATTTCTTAAAAGAGCAAAAACGGATAGAGCAAGCTCGGCACCATTACAAACAAGCTATTCATTACAACACAGGATTTGCAGAGGCGTGGAGAAATCTAGCAATACTAGAGTATGAAGAAAACAACCTAAATACTGCCTATGAGCATGCGACAAAAGCTGCAAGCTTAACTCCCAGACTTTCTTCTGCATTTACCCTTCTCGGAAACATCTGCAGAAAAAACGAGCAACTTAATAATGCCATAGTTTTTTTTCAGAGAGCCCGAAGTAAAGACCCTAAAAATTTAAAGGCTATTTATGGACTAGCCATAACCCACGCCGATAAGGAGGAGCCTGAAAAAGCCCTATCTTTATTTGATGAAATACTGATTTTAGCTCCCAAGATGAGTGAGGCGCTTTATTCTAAAGCATTAGCTGAACTAAACCTTGGGCACTACAAGCAAGCTATAAAAAGTCTTAGAAAGCTAATTGAATTAAATCCTCTTCACATCGATGCTCACAAAACCTTAAATGAAGCTTACTGGCAGCTTGGAGATAGAAAATTATTTTGTGAAAGCTATCGAAAGTTATCACAGGAAACGATAGAACGTCCAGAGATTACCATTGCTTATATCGAAAACCTTATCGCCGGAGGTTTAATTGAGGACGCTCGAAGCTATCTAAAATCCAGATCTGATGCCAATAAAAGCCTAGAATTAATATTTCTTCAAGCCAGGATTGAAGAAGAGGGAGGAAATTTAGCACACGCCTTGAAGCTCTATGAAGCTGCCTTTTCAAGGCAGCCCGACCTCAGCATCACCAAGCAATACCTGACAGCTCTTATCAAGAACCATGATTTTGAAAAGGTGGATAAGCTTGTTAGGCAGACTCTTCAACACGCGCCCAACGATCAATTACTGTGGGCCATCCAGGGTACTTGCTGGAAAATGCTGGATGATGAACGATATCATTGGCTTAGCGCAAACGGGAACTATATTCGCAAATTTGTAATACCCACCCCAAATGGATTTTCCAACCTTGATGAATTTCTTCTACCGCTGAAAGCAGAGCTAATGGAAATGCACAAGCTAAAAGACCGCCCTCTTTTTCAATCAGTACGTTCTGGGATTCAGACACCAGGAAGATTACTCCATAAGAATCACCCTATAATACACTCCTTAAAGGAAAGCCTCAGGGAGGTAATTTCTGATTACATATCAAAAGCCCCTAAAGATAGTAAACACCCTTTCCTGGGCAGGAAATCTATAGACTTTAAGTTTTCTGGCTCATGGTCTGTGATGCTAAAAGGCGGTGGCCACCATGTCAGTCATGTACACCCTCAAGGCTGGATTAGTTCAGCTTTTTATGTGGAAACTCCGCCAACTGAAAGTACCCCCCCAAAAAAACACGCAGGAGATATTTATTTCGGTAGATCTCCATATCAACTTGGAGATAAAGATTTTATCGAAAAGCAAATAACACCCACCAAGGGATCACTGGTGTTATTTCCTTCCCATACATGGCACGGGACAATACCATTAACTAAAGAGCCTGAATATCTTAGAATGACAACGCCATTTGACGTTGTCCCCAGTAATAAATAAAAGATGTTAAGGCTTACCGGGTCTCCCCCCCCTCCTTAACCAACCAGTAATAGAATAGCGACTCTCTCTTGCAAACGGGGTAACATATGAGACAGAGTGCCTCTGGGGAACCTTGAATACATTAACAGCATTAAAAGTAGGTACCAATCCCTTAACTGCGAACTTCCCTCTGCCGTAAAAGTGCAGCACTCCACCCCAGTCTAAATCCCAATTTGGGGTTAGATTAATAACATATGCTGCAACCCTGTTTTTACCAAGGACGTCATCATCGTGTACTTTAAGGAAGTGTCCACGATCAAAACAGGTTGCCTGAACATCAGCAAAAGAGATACTTTGATCTCCAACAATTGAACGCATTAAAGACAAGAATGGCTGACTATTAACTAGCTGAAAAATAGACAAAAATCGCTTATCCTGGCCACCCCCGAAATTGCAAAAATCAAATATAGGAATGGCTTTGTAAAAGTATTGGAACTCTCCCCCTGCCTGAGACCATACAATGTCATTCAGTGTGTCTTTTTGCTCATTACTCCACCCACAATAATCAGAAAAGCTAATATCTGCATGAGCGCCAAGCTTATTGAAAGATAGATTCCACTCCTTCTGCTCCCGCAAGAAGGAAAAGAGGTCGCTAGCCGACTGACTCTGGAGAATATTAGGCACCTGCACCACTGATGCTTTCAAGTACTCTTCTCGCAATCTATCAACATCGAGATTAGATGATATACAATACATTGTAACTCCCAGTAAGCGCCTCTCAGCAGAAATGCCTTAAAGCCAGATCAGATTCATTCAAGGTCAGTAATTCAACATGCCAAGGCAAGTATACCGAGGTAAAGTAACCATATGAAGCACCGTGACACGCCCTCCGATGAAAATCATTCTCGCTGGAAAAAATTGATTAAAACTATAGAGTCAGAGTTAAAATGTAAGAATTACGTTTCTGCATATTCACAACTCCTAAAGTTATCCCCCTCTAGCCCTAGCAAAAAAATTCAAACTTTATCAATGCTGGCCTTCACCTCCAGACATTTAAATAAGAAATCTGAGGCCCTTAACTACTTAAAGCAGGCTGAGCTAGTAAGCAATACCACACAAGCCGACCGCAAATTTATAGCTGCAGAGTATGTAGCTCTGGGAAGCCACCACTGTGCCATCGCCACCATTAAAAAAATTGAGCCAATGGATGGTCAAACGTTTCATTTACTAGGCATTTCTTACTTTACAACAGGGGATGTGGGGAAAGCTCTTCCAATCTATAAAAAACTTTTCTCCCACTTAGAAAACAATGCCACTATTGCCTGTGAGCTATCATTAGTTGCAGCGAAATTCCGAGATTATGATACTGCCATCAAGGCATATACTAGATATATGCAGCTAATAGTCCCATCCGCCGCAGATCACCTAAAATTTTCAGATTTACTTTTGATGGGAAAAAAAGTAAACGAAAGCCAGAGCCAACTCAGAAAATCAATCCAAATGGGAGAAAAATCTTCTCATACTAACCTGCTGCAAGCTCAAATAGACCGCTTAAATGGAAAGTATAACGAATCCATTAGAAATGCAAAGCAAGCCAGCCTAAAAAACCCCAAGTGTGGGGCAGCTTGGCGAATCATCGCCGAATTGACCCCTCCAGAAGAAATCACAGGTCAGCTGGCAATTCGACTTAAAAAAGCTATCTCGTCACACGCAGAAAACTCCCATGATGCTGAAATATCTCACTTTGCTTTATCCGAAATATATATTAAACAGGGAAAATATCTAGAAGCCTACAAACAAATGATTAAGGCCAATAAAGTAAAGCTTGAAGCATTAAAAAACACAGAAAATACTTACAAACCGAAAATGATTGAGAAATCAACAGAAAAAACAATAGAAACTTTTAACTCGCCATTCACCAAACTACCAACAAGTTGCAACCAGTATCGTCCTATATTCATAGTAGGAATGCCCAGGTCTGGAACAACCCTAATCAGTAAATTAATAGAGAATTCAGGCAATGCCCGCAACCTTGGCGAGAGCGAAGAAATCCCAAGAATCGCATCTCAACTACAGTTGAAATTTGGAGAAGATACTCAAAAGAACCTCTACAAACTCACAGAGGCTGACTTGAACCAACTATCAGAAAGCTACCTTCAAGCAGAAAAAATTAGAGAGGAAGAAACTGTTGATAAAATGCCCAGTAATTTTCAACACGTTGGACTGATCTTATCTCTATTTCCACGCGCCCGCATTATACAATTATCTAGAAGGCCTTTTGATGTCTGCATGTCTATTTTCTCCAAACCTTTTCCTGATGGGCATACATATGCATGCAAAGTACAAGATACGGCCCACTACTACTACCAGTCCAAGAAACTAATGCAATTCTGGTCCAAAGCTTTCCCGAAAAGTGTATTTAACCTAAACTTTGATAACTTTCTCGCAGCCCCTTCTAAAACGGCAACCAGGATGTTCGAATTCTTGGACTTTGAATGGAAAGAAAGCTATCTATCCCAACCAGTAAAATCTAACAGTTTTACGTTCAGTGAATTACAGGTACGCCAACCAATTAATCCGAATGAAGCAAAAAAGTGGAGGAACTTCAATAGGATTGCCGCAGACCTTAATAAAGCTATAGACTACGAATCTAAAAGGACAAGTGATGAATCAAAGCCCCGTACTAAAGAATGAACACATGCAATATAAAATAAACCGTGAGTTTGATCCGCACCATTGGAAAAAAGAATTTAAAAATGAACTTCGGTGCCGCGTTACAAACCTATTGAGCGAGAATTCTGCACATTTGATGAGCAGCAATATTCAAAAGCATGCACAATTCAAACAGGCACATATTTCAAACAACCAATATTCTGAAATATCAAATAGTGAATTTGCGCAATTAGAAATTAACGAGCGTCACGCCCTTATTCAGAACGTATATGACTTAGCAAAAAACGGGATTGGTTTTTGGTATGGAAGGCAGGGACTAAACCGGGATTCTCCTCCACAACTAGCGGATATTTATAACTGGCTTTCCAGTGAAGAAACATTAAGTAATGTTAAGGCAATCACTGGAATACACTCACTAGCATACCCAAGTGCGCAAATAACCGCTTTTGCCCCTGGGGATTTCTTGACTCGTCATAAAGATGATATTTCTACTGAAAAAAGAAGGGTTGCTTTTGTTTATAATCTGTCAGAAGACTGGCACCCTGACTGGGGAGGCTTACTTCAATTCTATAGAGGTGATGGCACCCCAACGGAGGCTTGGCCACCCCTTTATAACAGCCTGTGCTTATTTCATGTCAAGCACGTCCATTCTGTAACTTGCGTTGCCCCTTTCGCCCCAAAGTTACGACTAGCTATTAGTGGTTGGTTTCACGACGAATAAAATAGCCCCTGGATAAGTAACTAAGGAGCCTCTCAATAAACCGATGATGCCTCTGGCCTCCAGAACGGTACAATCAAGGCGCGGCTTTGCAGGAGCGTAAGATCTTTCAAGAAGCCGCAACGCAGAGTGTGAATCGCTCTGAAAGCCCCACTGGGCGGGAAGTGAGGACCACAACTGCTGCGTTGCAGCTCTTGCAAAGGGCTAATACCATTCGCTAGGAACAGCGGCCGACCATCTATAGCCTTCAAGTCCTGCAGAAATATTACGGAATTATTCAAAGCCACTTTAATTGCCACTCAAGCTAAGCACTCTTTATGGGTTATTGGCCGCATACACTGAACCACCCCAATTATAAGGAGCCAGCAAATGGGAAATTCTTGCCTCAGATGTGTAACATCTAGATTTACAGTAAGAGGCAAAACTTTCTGAGTTATAACCAAATCTGGTGTTTGAAGGTTTGAAAAAAAGCGGCGTATCTGGTTGATTTGTTATCGCCAGACAATAAACCAACTAAG
>NZ_JBGMEK010000042.1:0-44059 GCF_041447265.1 Microbulbifer epialgicus | reverse complement strand
TCGTTCAGAATGGACGCTTCATTATCAGAAACTTGAAAAGGTTTAGGTGTACGCATAGAAGATACATTATACGGACAATTCTCCATTAGTTACATTACTTTCCGCATGGACCACTAGGTTGCTCATAAGAAACGATTTTATAAGCATAGTTTATTAATGCGTCATATATTGAAGAAGGTCGGATAAATTTTTATCAAGGAAATGCACTGCGCCCCCCCTGAGGTTCGGATGAGTTCGATAAAGTAATTACGGTTAGTGCTATTTACTTTGGGGGGTTGACGACGCACTTATTGGAGGTTTATCGTGTACTTCAGGCGGGCGGGTTGCTTATTATTGCTTACGGCGATCGTTCCTTTATGGAAAATCTGTCTTTTGTACTACATGATTTTAAACTCTATGGTAAGTCTGAGGTATTAGAGGGAATCATGCAATCTGGCTTTCAGGTAGTTGATGAGTTTAAGTTTCATGGGCATGGCTCTATTATAAATAAAGTATTCAATATAGTGTTATGTAAATCCTGATATGAATTCATTATTTTACTGCTGGGTCAGAAGGAAAGAATACACCGCACTCGAGACGCGTTGTAAATACATTCCTGTAAGCTCGTAATCGGCATCCATGCCTCATATGGTCCCGAGCACAGTGTATCATTTCCTTCTCACTTTTTAGTAATTCGGTTATATGATGGCGCTTTCTTTGTCGTTTCCAAGTTCCATTAAAACTAATCCAGATTCCACTATTTGGATTTTGGTCATTGATGTATAGTCGGGTCTAAATTGCTGAACTTTGCAGTCTTGTCGAATAGTAGCAATAACTGAGTTAATCACCATGAAATGACAAAAAATTATGCTATCTTCAGTAAGACTTAATAAATAATTATTAATTCTCTCCCTCCATTCGGTTTGTTGTTTGTCATTTTTGTTCCACTCTTGATTTATGAGATCTCTGACCCAAGGTATGCGTTGTTGTAGCGCCAATCCACAGGGTGTAGGGATTTCAGTCATCGATTCTTCAATGATTATCGGTACATTCCATGTGTTTGCCAGAGGTTGGGCAGTTTGCTGGGCACGTAATTTGGGACTGCTGATTAACTTTAGGGGTTTTATATTTGAATAACTTTGCGCTAGTGCAGTGGCTTGCTGCTGTCCAAGTTTGGTGAGGGTTGGGTCATGGATATTGGCTCCTTTTTCAGCTTCGCCATGGCGTACAAGAAAAATTCTGGTCATGTTTTCTAGGCTACAGATACTTATTTAGTGTTTCATCTGGTATATCTTGCCATACAGATAGTAATTCTGCCGCATTAAATCCACGTGCTCTGGGATGATTACCAAATCGCTTACTTTGCATTCCTGTGAAAAGTGGCCAGTCATTACCTGGATTTCCGCTTTCTGCATAACTGAGCCAAGCTTCCTGCATTGTGGCGCATAGAATATGTGCATCAGTTTCTCCGCCGTAGAGAGTTTGAAGGGATTCCTCCCTATGAGTACCAAAGATATAGGCTAGTTCAGCAGCATGACAGGCACCCAGGAGAGGTTGGGCGGCAAGTGGTTGAGTAAAGTGGTAATGGAAACTCTTTCCTTCGTAAGCTTTCAGATGCCTGAGTCCCGGTAGTGTGAAAACTAAATCTGTTAACAATAGGTTCCATGTTCTACTCCACTCCGGCCAGGGACTATCTGTTATTGAGATGGCCTGTCGATGGTAATATTCAATTATAGGGTATAACGTTCGCTCAGGTATTAACCACTCTAATTGCTGGCAAATTTTTTTGTGATCCAGGTTGTAGGTGTCTGGATTTGCTGCACTAAATAGATTCCACTCTTCCAAATTATTCCCAAGAAGAAGTGAAGTTCCTGTGTTTTTCTTTGTTTCGATTATATGATCCGTATTACAATTTAAAAGTTCGCTATCATAAACTGGCTTAAAGGGAAGTTGTCCCCAATTTTTTGTCATGTCTGGGTTGTCGAGGATGGCTTTTTGAGCTTTAAGTAGCATATTTGTGGAACATTCTTGTGGCGCTGCTCCATTGCTAATTATTTCCAGGTGCTTAATGAATGCCTCGGCCATTAGATTTGCTCGGCCTACTGTATGGACTGCGCCTGGGTGGCCGCTTTGGGCAATTGCGCGGGAGTAAAGTCCTCGGAATTCAGATATTTCCAGTAGCGTAACGATACTCATGGCGCCCGCGGATTCACCAAAAATAGTGATGTTATTGGGGTCTCCGCCAAATTCAGAAATGTTGTATTTTACCCACTTAAGCGCTGCAATTTGGTCGAGAAGCCCCTCATTGCCAGTAGAAGGAATGTCACTAATATCCTTAAGGCGTAAGAAACCAAGCGCACCTAATCGATAATTAAATGTAACGACAATAGCCCTGCCACTGGATGCCAAATAACGTCCATTGTAAATTGTCTGGCAGCCCGAACCCATATAGAAAGATCCACCATGTATCCAGAACATCACTGGTAACTTTTTGCCGGGCTTTATGGCTGGTGAGAAGATATTAAGGTGCAGGCACTCCTCTCTTTCCGGAGGTTCTCCATTTTGTCCACGAACTTCCATTAAGTTTGATGGGTTCTGTGCGGCCGGCATACCAAATTTCTCTGCATGGAAAGGGGTCTTCCAGGCCGACAAATCTTGAGGCGGAAGCCAGCGTAGCCTCCCTGTTGGCGGACGGGCGTACGGTATCCCAAGGAACTTGTATGTGCCAGTTGCCAGATCTGTTGACCCGATGATAGGTCCGGCAGGTGTATCAATCATTGGCGTAAGATTATTACTTAAATGTTTTCCCATGCCAGGGTCAGTGGTCATTGGTGACTTCCTTTGTTCCTCTGAAAGTTAATGTTTGGTTTAAATTCAACTGACTGTCGGTTGCATCCCCCTTGAAATCATTTTGAATTACGTCCATACAAAAAGGGTGCATGAAAAAAGTTTGGCGCAGTTATTTTTTGGCGGGATCCAAGCAAGGCAATGCATTAGTGAATCTAGTCACGGATGGGCTCAAGGTGGGGTATTTGCCGTCTTTTAGCTCAGGCCATGAACAGTGTATTTAGGAAGTTGCACCGTTTGAAGTTGGTGAGAGCATGATCACGAAAATTTTGGATAAGTCCACAGGCTTGATCAGTGAAGAGCCTCTAGGTGATTTGAAGTTAACCTCTACCGGACTGGTTGAATTACCCGTAAATCCTGAGGAAATAGCCTCTTTCTCGCAGGAAGGGGAAGACCTTGTAATCGTCCTAAAATCCGGTCACATTTTTACTCTTGCTGGTTTTTATTTTGAAGACGAAGATGGAGACCATAGTGAGCTTGCGGTAACGGGAGGGTCTGACCCCCTATTTCTGGCGGCTTCGGGGAGTTTGATCCCCGCATTTACAGTGGCAGGCGGTCCAGCCGGTGTGCCACTGCTCCCTGCAGCTACAACAGTTGGTTGGTATGTTCCCGCCTTGATTACTCTCGGCGTTATCGCTGTCGGTGTGGCTGCACACGATGATGACAACGGCGGTGGAGGTTTTGTGCCGCCAGACACCGATGCAGATGCTGATTCGGATGCGGATGCGGATGCGGATGCGGATGCGGATGCGGATGCCGATGCGGACGCCGATGCGGATGCGGATGCGGATGCGGATGCCGACGCCGACGCCGACGCCGATGCGGATGCCGATGCGGATGCCGACGCAGACGCTGATGCCGATGCCGATGCCGATGCCGATGCCGATGCCGATGCCGATGCGGATGCCGACGCGGATGCCGACGCGGACGCCGATGCGGATGCCGACGCGGATGCCGACGCGGACGCCGATGCGGATGCCGACGCGGATGCCGACGCGGACGCCGATGCGGATGCCGACGCGGATGCCGACGCGGACGCCGATGCGGATGCCGACGCGGATGCCGACGCGGATGCCGACGCGGACGCCGATGCGGATGCCGACGCGGATGCCGACGCTGATGCTGATGCGGATGCCGATGCGGATGCCGATGCAGATGCAGATGCAGATGCGGATGCCGACGCTGATGCCGACGCTGATGCCGATGCAGACGCCGATGCCGATGCGGATGCCGATGCGGACGCCGATGCCGATGCGGACGCCGATGCTGATGCCGACGCCGATGCCGATGCCGATGCTGATGCTGATGCTGATGCGGATGCTGATGCGGACGCCGATGCAGACGCCGATGCAGATGCGGACGCCGATGCGGATGCCGACGCCGACGCCGATGCCGATGCCGATGCCGATGCCGATGCTGATGCGGATGCGGATGCAGACGCCGATGCGGATGCCGATGCCGATGCCGATGCCGATGCGGATGCTGATGCGGATGCGGATGCGGATGCGGATGCGGACGCCGATGCGGATGCCGATGCGGATGCCGATGCCGATGCCGATGCCGATGCCGATGCGGACGCTGATGCCGATGCCGATGCCGATGCCGATGCCGATGCCGATGCCGATGCAGATGCTGACGCGGATGCTGACGCGGATTGTGATGCGGACGCTGATGCTGATGCTGATGCTGATGCTGATGCTGATGCTGATGCTGATGCGGATGCGGATGCGGATGCGGATGCGGATGCGGATGCGGATGCTGATGCGGATGCCGATGCCGATGCCGATGCGGATGCGGATGCGGACGCTGATGCCGATGCCGATGCCGATGCCGATGCCGATGCCGATGCCGATGCCGATGCGGACGCTGATGCGGATGCTGACGCGGATGCTGACGCGGATTGTGATGCGGATGCGGATGCGGATGCCGATGCCGACGCGGATTGTGATGCGGATTGTGATGCGGATTGTGATGCGGATGCAGATTGGGAGGATGCTAGTCAGCTACCACCGGGACTCCCGGATTTGGAAATAGATTTTGATATTGACGAAATTATTTCAATGGAGACTATGGAGTTACCTGGAGTATTTAGTGAGCACTTGGATGAGGTTGGTCTCAAATCCGGACCGGAAAGCGGCGTCACCACCGATGCCTCTGAGATAGCCGGCGCAGTGGCTAGCCCCACAACTGTTGATGCGCTCCAGCTGGAAGAGCTTGAACTTGACTTCATCGATAGCGGAGTTGATAACTACTACCAGGAGGTCCTAACTGCAGAGGGGCTGGCGGAAATCGCCGGAGACTATGAGCAGTTTGATCCAGACGGAGATCTCTCATTGGGCGAGTTACTTGAATCAGGTGATCGTGATATTCAACTCTTTGAGCTCAGTCTTGGTGATGAGATATCCGAAGTACTGGTAACTCATTCGCCTGTAGATGATGCGAGTTCACACTCTGGCCATGATAACTCGGCTGTTATCGATGATCCCTTGGGAGATTTATGGCAGCAAAACGGCTTTAGTGACATTTAGTGAAGTAAACGGTAAACCAGCTGAGGAGCCGGGCCATAAGGCCCGGTTCTTTTTGGGCTAGACTTTAGTTAGCCGCCTTATAAATCTTGCGTAAGATGGGCTGTTTGTTTCAACGCAAGGCTGACAATATCCTTTCATGACAGGCGTATGAACATGGATGTCTTCAAGCGACTGGAATTTATAACACTATTTTTTCTGATAATTTTTCCTACTCATTTGATTGGAGCTGAAGTTTTTACCAGCTCCACTTCTGCGGAAGTAATTAGTCTTAGTGGCATAGGCCCTAAGGGTGAAGAGCCTCCTGCACAAGTATCCTATCGTGACTACAAAAATGATGTTGAGCAAAGTGAACTCAGTATGTTCGATGCAGTACACCGAGCTGTTGGGTGGCATCCTCTGATCGCGGAATCAATCGGTAACTTGTACCGACAGAGACAGGGAGTTAAAGCTGCGCGGTCTGCCTATTACCCACAATTAAGTGCAGGGATTATTGCAGGACAAGATACGGAATATAAGCGTGAAGGGGATGGTCATGCGATACAGTTGAATGTGTCCCAGCTGTTGTTTGATTTTGGGAAAGTCTCCAGTAATGTCAATCGAGCCAAGGCTAGTGTTCGCCGCTCACAAGCACAAGTTTTGCAGTCAATAGATGAAGTCGCTCGCCAGACAGCTAAGGCAACGGTTGAGGTGCAGCGCTACCAGGCCTTACTCCAGAGTTCGGAAGAACAAATAGAGGGTGTATCTTCCATTACACACCTTGTGCAAATCCGAAAAGAACGTGGAGCCAGCTCTCGGTCGGACGTTTTACAAGCGCAGTCAAGGATGGCTGCAGCCCAAGCTTCAAAACAACGGATAGAAGCGCTTTTGAGCAGATGGAGAAGTACGCTACAAAACCTAACTGGTTTGCAATCCCCTCTGAGGGTGTCTATGGCTGTG
Source organism: Microbulbifer epialgicus (assembly GCF_041447265.1). Taxonomy (NCBI): domain Bacteria; kingdom Pseudomonadati; phylum Pseudomonadota; class Gammaproteobacteria; order Cellvibrionales; family Microbulbiferaceae; genus Microbulbifer; species Microbulbifer epialgicus. The sequence goes on along the minus strand of NZ_JBGMEK010000042.1, from coordinate 37,769 downwards.
CCTGAGGATGTGGCGCAAGCTTGCGATGGGCAGTCTTTTGATTTATCTGCAGTTCCAGAGGTACTTATCGCTGAGGCTTCTAGGGCTGAAGCAATGGCCCAACTTGATGAGTCAAAAGCAAACGCTTGGCCGACATTTTCTCTTGATGCTAATGTTAACCAGTATCTGGACCAGGCTTATGTTGATGCTAATGTCTTTGATGAGCAGGAGAGCAGTGTATTTATCAATGTTTCCATGCCCATATATCAGGGTGGAAGGATATCAGCAGGAAAAGAAGGCGCGGGTTATGCGCTTTTGTCCGCAGATGCTGCAAAGGATACTGCTCAATTGCAGACTGTACAGAAGTATCGTGAAGCCCAGGAAGAAGCTGAGGGTCTGATGAGGAGTCTCGGTACTCTGAGCTCCAGGGAAAGCGCGATTGCTGAGACACGGGATCTGTATAAGCAGCAGTATTCAATACTGGGTACTCGCACTCTTATCGACCTTTTAAATGCTGAACAGGAATTGCACCTGGCACGCATTGAGAAAAATAACACCATTTATGACTTGCACCTCCTTAAAATTGACTGCCTATATAGCAGGAGTGGGTTCCGCAATGCATTCAGCCTGAACGGTAGGCAGATCCAAGGTGTGGAGGTATTGCCTTGAATGAGAGCAGTAGTGAGTTCGGGCAAAGAGGGGAAAGTGAAGCAACAGAAAAAAATAAATTAGCTGATTTTAATCCTTGGTGCGAAGCAATTATTCATGTGGCTCGCCATTATCGGGTGGATTGTTCTCCTGAGAGCATTCGTATTGCTGGGCAGTGGGACCCGACAGCTCCAGTCGATCAAACTTTAAGAAGAATGGGGCGCCAAGCTGGTATGACGGTAAAGTTTTGTACATATAAGGAGTCAGATATTAGTCCTTGGCGTTTACCGGTGGTGGTGCAGTTTGAAGGTGGTCAAATCGCGGTTATTGAGTCGATTTCCAGTGATCGCCAGGTAAGTCTTTTAATGTGTGGTGATCAGGGATTAAAAATTACGCTACCTCTTTTTAAAATTAGTGATGAAGTAGTCTCCCAGGTAATTTTCAGGCCCAGGCAAACAGCCACCGATGCCAGGGTTGATGAATATATCAAATCCGACAATAAGCGCTGGTTACGCAATATTATTCTGCGTGATATTAAGCCGTATACTCATATTATGGTTGCCACTACGGTAGCCAATACACTCGCACTGACTGGAATTATCTTCGCCAGGCAAGTTTATGACAGGGTTATTCCTGCTGAATCTATTCCCACGCTTTACGTTCTATTTAGTGGCGTGATCCTTGCCATTATATTTGATTTTATAATGCGCACTATGCGGGTAAAAATTACTGACCTGTTAGGAAAACGCGCGGATATTCGAATGTCTGATTTGGTGTTTGGCCATGCGGTACGAATACAGGGGCAGGCAAGGCCAAAATCCACGGGAACTTTTATTTCTCAAATTCGAGAGCTGGAAAAAGTTAGAGATATATTTACCTCTACTACAGTGCTTGCAATTGCTGACTTACCTTTTTTTTTCCTTTTTCTATTTGTGATGTGGTGGATTGCAGGACCCCTAGCACTCGTGCCCTTAGGTGCTATTTTCCTATTGCTCATTCCCGGACTGTTGTTACAGCCGAAACTTGCAAAACTCTCCCAGCAATCTATCAAAGAATCCTCCCTGCGTAACGCCATATTGATAGAAACGATTCAGGGGGTGGAAGATATCAAGTCAATGCAGGCTGAACAACGATTCCAAGGACAGTGGAACCACTTCAATGCGGTAACCGCAGATGCGAGTCTAAAGCTGCGGTCCCTCGTCGGCATGCTACTAGCCTGGACTCATAATGTGCAATCTGCAGTGTTTGCACTGGTTGTATTATTTGGAGCACCAATGGTAATGAAAGGGACTATGACCACTGGCGCATTGGTTGCGGCTTCAATATTAGGCTCAAGAATGATGACGCCAATGGCGAACATTACTAGGGTTTTGAGTCGATGGCAGCAGGCAAAGTCCGCGATACAAGGTATAGATCACTTGATGCAGTTGCCGGTGGATAATCCCGAGTCTGAAAAGCGGGTTGAGAAAGCCGTGATCAAGGGAGATTTTCACTTCAAGAGCGCGGTATTTCAATATGGTGAGGAGGCACAGGAACCCGCCCTGGTGATTCCGGATTTGAAAGTCCGTTCGGGTGAACGTATTGCAGTCCTTGGGAAAAACGGTTCGGGCAAGTCCACTCTGTTGCATGCTATGGCAGGCGCACTAAAGGCCAAACGTGGCCAGCTACAACTGGAATGTATTGGCATTAATCATATTGACCCTGCGGATATCCGGCGGGATGTTGGTCTCCTTGCCCAAGAAGTAAGCTTATTTCATGGAACCATTCATGAAAATCTTATCATGGGTGCCCCCACTGCCAGTGATGAGGAAATTCTATGGGCAATGCGGATGAGTGGCGCGGACAGCTTTGTAAACAAGCTGCCTAAGGGGCTAGGTTACATGATACAGGAAGGTGGATTTGGTTTATCTGGGGGTCAGAAACAATGCCTTCTTCTATCGCGGCTGCTGATAAGGCAGCCGAATGTATTACTGCTGGATGAGCCTACTGCAGCACTGGATGAGTCTACGGAGAAAAGATTTATCAAGAATCTGCAAGGATGGGCAGCCAATCGAACAATTATTGTAGCTACGCATAGAACTAATATCCTGGCATTTGCCACTCGGATTATCGTTCTCAGTAATGGGCAAATAGTGCTTGATGAAGCAAAAGATAAAGCTTTAGAAATTCTAACTAAATCTCATAGGCAGAAGTCGCTCCAGGATGAACAGGTCTCATAGTAGTTAAAGTATGGAAGAGAAAGATGCCCCATATCTAAGACAGGTAAATCCTACCTCTATACCACAACGGCAGGTTGCGCTCCTAGATATTGAACATCAGGTTCATGAGCACCAGTACGGCGATGATGTTGATGAATCGTCACTAATTCGTTCTGGGCGAGTGATATGGGTATTTTTTCTCCTAATTGTTGCTCTGATTATATGGTCATATTTAGCTCAGGTTGATGAAGTATCCTCTGGAAGTGGGAAGGTAGTACCCACATCACGTGCTCAAATCATCCAGTCTCTCGATGGGGGAATCCTGGCAGAACTAAAAGTTACTGAAGGTGATATTGTTGAAAAAGGACAAGTACTAGCTCAGCTTGACCCAACAAAGGTGCGCTCAAATATGGAAGAGAGTTCAGCTAGGTATCGTGCCGCCTTAGCGAGTGTGGCTCGGTTAAGTGCGGAAGTTAGCGGACAACCACTTCAGTTCCCTGATGAACTTGCAGGATATAAAGATTTGCAAGTTAAAGAGAAAAAATTATTTGATATCCGTCAACAGGGGTTGTTGGAATCAGTTAAAGGTTTGCAAGAGTCTCTGGAGCTGATAAAAAAAGAATTAACCATGACCAGTAGTTTGGTTGACTCCGGAGCCGCCAGTAGTGTTGATGTGCTGAAATTGCGTAGACAAAAAAATGAGTTGGAAACAAAAATTCGGGAGATGCGTTCGCAATATATGGTCAGGGCGCGTGAAGAATTGGCAAATGTAAGTGCTGAGGTTGAGGTATTGGCCTCTGTGCTTGAAGGGCGCTCTGATACCCTTGTCAGACTGACACATCGATCTCCAGTACGGGGTATTGTAAAAGCGATTGAGGTGACAACCATAGGAGGAGTAATTCCTCCAAATGGAAAACTTATGGAAATAGTGCCTTTGAATGATCAGTTACTAATTGAGGCAAAAATTTCCCCGAGAGATATTGCATTTATCCACCCTGGCCAGGCAGCTAAGGTTAAAATCACCGCTTACGACTATGCTGTTTTTGGCGGTTTATCAGGAGAGGTCACAATGATCTCTCCTGATACTATACAAGATGAAATTTTGCCAAATGAATATTATTACAAGGTGTTTATTTTAACCCGTTCAGATTCACTAGAAAACAAGGTTGGAAAAGAGTTTCCAATAGTGCCTGGGATGATCGCTTCTGTAGATATTAAGACAGGTACCAAGACAATATTTGATTACTTGGTTAAGCCGATCACGAAGGCTGGGGAAGCGATGAGAGAGCGTTAGATGTTGAGAGGTTGTGCGATATGTTTTGGAGAAATATTGTCTTATTTTCAGTATTTTTATTTGGTTCCTTTTGGTCGATATTCAGCCGGGCATATGAATCAACAAACGTTACTCTCGCCGCTACCATTACTGTAGAAAATAATTCCGAATTTTCTTTACAGGGGTATACCCACAGGGTTTCCATTCCAGTTGAAGATGGCTTGCAGCAGAAGCTTGTGGCAATTCGCTATGAATATCCGGAGATGCTGAAATATTTGAAGCATAGGAGGGGTGGTACAAGGTATCTTGAATTCAGGTTGGATATTCCAGCAAGATCTACGATTACTCGTATTGTAAATTTCGATTTGACGCTTTATGAATTTGATTACCGAAAAGCACCAGGTAAAAGAGTACCAAGCCCCCCTGATCACTATATAAAACCAAGAAAATATATCGAGTCGAATTCTGAGTCAGTACGAAATCTGGCCCAAAAAATAGAGGCTGCCTGGAATGATGATGCATCGAAGTTGAAGGCTGCATTTGAGGTTCCCCAGGAAATTCTTAAATATCAGGTTCAGTCGACAAAGGGTGCTCTATCTGCACTTAAAACCAAAGTTGGTGACTGTACAGAATATGCCTCTCTATTCGTTGCGTTGGCAAGGTCAATGGGCTATCCAGCAAGAGTTACTTCGGAATTTTTATTTACAGAAAGAAAAGAATTTTCACAGCCAAATCATCATGCGGCTGAAGTCTATTTGCATGGCAGGTGGATACCAGTCGATCCAAATCTGGCCCTGGATAGTCAGTATGGTTATGGATTTGGAATAGGAAGAATAAGCAAGATTACCCTGACCAGGGACTTTACTTGGGTTTGGTCTAACTTATTTCCGAAGAGAGCTGGAGAAGATGGAGTGAGGCCAAAGGTGACAATGGATTGGGTAGTTTACTAGTAGGAGCCTGGTGATGGGAAATAAATTTCAGATTGTATGAGAAAATTGTCATCGTGCATAAAGTTAGAAAATGGGTAGCTTGAACCGCTCTTTAATACGGAGGCAACTACAGCAATTTTTTATTTAAGGTACAAGATGGTCTGAAATCACGATTGCACTCAAGGTGAAATGCTATGTACAAGATTAAATCGGCTTTTGGGACCCCAATTTTGGTTAAGGATTGGCCGGACTCCAAGGAATTCAATGCCCGTTTAACGGAAATTATTCTTGAGAAGGAGACTTCAACACCAGCAGCGAAAAGATCCAATATTGGTAGCTGGGATTCTCAGAAAGATTTTCTAGAGTGGCCTCACAAAGAAATAGCTACCTTAAAACAACGTATTGTTGCCGTAACTCGTGAAATGACGATGAAGGTGACACGAGGTAAGTATAGTCCGGCCTCCCAGGATATGTTTGCTCACGCCTGGGCTAATGTTTCTCGTGCAGACAGTTATAGGAAGATACACAACCATGAATCCTGTACTTGGTCCGGTGTGTATTATGTTAGGTCAAGATTGTCACAAGAAAAGAGCAAGAGCAGTGGTATCATTGAATTCCTGGACCCAAGAATGTTGTGCATCACCACTGAGCTTCCAAATAGCAATTTTGGAGGAAGGGTGAGAGTTATGCCGCGAGGAGGTAGAATGGTACTTTTCCCCAATTGGTTGTTGCATTATGTAAATCCAGTGGAAGACAATTCATTACGTATATGTGTAGCTTTCAATGTAAAACTTGAGACCAATACTGTTAAGCGACGGAGTGATAGTATGCTCTCTCTCGGAGATGTAAAGTTCTCTGAGGATCGGGTGGTGGATTCAGATTAAATGCCCACTATTTTTCTATAGTGGCTTCGTTTGATTTTTTTACGGAAATTTTTTTCAGGAGGCTCGGTATCTTTCCAAAATCTGAATCTCTTCGTGAACCCTTCACTAGGATCAGATCGCCATCCAGGCAAAATCCCACAAGATAATCTGTGAGAGTTTGGGCGTCTGAGAAATGTGGACCCAATATCTCACTGGGTAGGCATTCGCGCAGATGTAACATGTCCTCCCCGTGGGTGATCACCCAGTCGACTTTACTTTTCAGTAATGGGTTGGCCAAGCTTGCGTGCATTTCCTGAGATTTTTTGCCGAGGTGTACGATCCTACCCAACACCGCAACCTTTCTACCATCGCCTTTCACCTTACATTGCGAAAATACGGATAATGCATTCAACATTGAGCTTATGGTTGCGTTCCAGCTGTCATCAATCAGTCTGATAGACTGTCCTTCAATTGTCAGTGTCATGCGCTGTAAGTGCCCTTCATCCAATCGCAGTTTTTGGAGGCGCAAAGTGGCTTCATCCAGGTCTCTATCAAGAGCGTAGGTCACGCAAATCGCAGCTATGGCGTTATGTAACATACCCGTACTGGGGGCGGGTACTCGTAGTTCCAGTTTGCGGTTCGGCAGCTGTAATTGTACCCAGCTGCCTGATTCATCGGCACGGATATTCATCACCCGAATCTCTGCTTCGGGGCTTTCACCAAAAATAATCACTCGTTTCGCATGTTTCCTAGCTTTGCGTAGTACATAGTTAAAGCATTGGAGGTGTTCGCCTACAATGGCAATGGCGCAACCGGTGAGGCCATCAAAGATACGGGATTTCCATTTGGCCGTATCCTCAACCGTTTTAACACTACGATTGGTTTGGGATATACCAATTTCTGTAATTAGGGCAATAGTTGGTTTTATGCGATGGGTGATTGGACCACGTTTCATCCATAGTGCACTTTGCGCTACTTCAATAACAGCTAATTCGTGATCCTTACTAAGACTTGCGAGCATGGATGGCGCCCCTACACGGGAGTTATAGTTTCCCAGGCTCGTGAGCACCTTTTCCCTTGGGCCAAGAATCTGTCCGATCATTTTTAGTGTAGTGGACTTACCGGCTGTCCCAGTTAGAGCAATTACTTCGCCATCAAAGCGCTCACGGGCGGCAAGACCCAGTTCAATAATGGCTTTAATGGGGTCATCCACCTTCAGTACCGGAAGTTGTTTCGGCAGTCCCTCTACAGGGCGGGCTACTATTGCACCGGCAATGCGATGGGCAAATGAGGGCAGTTTTTGATGAAAATCCCAAAATTTTGCGGGGGGCTTGGAGCTTTGTTCATGATAGGAACGGTCAAGATTGGTATGAGCGACGAAAAGAATAGGGTCCAGGGAATCCTCGATAAAGCTGCTGCCAGAAATTACGCTACGTACAAACCACTCTTCCGGCGGAGGCACCAGCCAAGTTCCACCAGTAATCGCGGTAATCTGCTTGGCGTTCCAGGTTTGTCCTGGCGGATGGTTATAAATAATGGATGGGAACTCTGATCTGTATTTAGGTACTTTACGCTTGCAGGAGTTGTCCTTTTTTGAAAAATTCAGTTGGGTGATCATACCTGCTACGGGAACCGGCTTGATTTTAGTGCTATTGGAAACCAAACCTATATGCAACTGAAGATCGACCTCGGCGATATCCCTTTTGGCGGGGGCCCTTAGCCCATAAAGATCGCGGTAAATACTACCTGGTTTCCAGCGGCTCGTGGGCAGTTGCCAGTCGCAAGGGTCATGATCCATGGATTTCCCCCAGTAGGGCATTGAGGTTTTCTCCACTGGTAATGCGCGAAAATCCAGGCGAAAATCTTCTCGGATTTCGTTTGTGCTACGCCAAAAGGATTCCACCCATAGTATCTGCCGGGACTTAATTTCCCGAGGATAAAATCGTACTCCGAGCAACTCCAGTGGTCCTATTTTCATTGGAGTTATACGGGCGTCAGCTGGGACTGAGTCTACGTGCCAGTGTGGTTTTAATAAGGGGTGTTTATTTAAGTGATCAAGATGGTATTGGGTTTTGGGAAATCTTGAATGATTGCCTGTAGTACGTTGCGGAGGTGTCAATTTTACAGTACAAAAGCCATCCTCGTGTAACTCGAGTCTGGTTCCTAGCGGCAGGCACTGGCTGGCAAACCGCTCACTCAGATTTCTTGCGGCTTCACCAGTTAACTGTTTACTAAATCCAAAGCCTACGCCTACAGGTACAAAGGTAATCTGCTCGACACCATGCACACTGAGTTGAAGGCGAAATATGCCACTATCGGCGAAACTGTCTCGGACAGCATCAAAGAGCAGATCTCCGGCATCATGGATAATTGGACGGTCTCGATAGACCTCAATACCTTGTAAATTGTGAGCGCTGGTTCCCAAGACCCCATCAGCGCCTGCATCGATAATGGCATGCCCTGTGGCGATCTGCTCCGAGCTGGGAAAAGATTCCATATTAGCGCCCCAATGTACGGCAACTAGCACCACATGGGCTTTTGCCCGGGCAGCAATAATTCGGGGTTTTAGAGTGTTTGTCCACAGTTCAGGCATGGAAAGGGGGAGATGTGCACATCCAGCAGTGGTAGGGCCGGCGGCAAAACGGGCTTGGGTGGCATCCAGGGAGAATAGGGCTACATTAATGGGCCCTGCGGAGCGGAAGGCTGGTTGTAAGGCTTCATTCAGGTTCTCACCGGACCCTGCGTAGCCTATGCCCGTGGTGTTTAGCCAGTCTTCCTGTTCCATTAACGCTACGGGACCATAGTCTCCGCTGTGGTTATTTGCGGTGGTTACTATATCAACACCTGCTGCAACAAGTACCTTCAACATTTCCGGTCTGGCACGGTAGTAATAGGGTGATCTCTCGCCTTTGGATATTCCTTGCTCTCCCGTTGTGGCAACAACACACTCAAGGTTAACTATGCTGATATCGGCATCTTTTAGGGCGGAAATTCCTCCAAGTACTTGCTCTACACCTAGTTGGGCGGTGCGGTAGTGCTGGCGCCGGCCTAGGTTGACATCTCCCCCCCAGGCAAGCACTGGCCTCGGTTCTACTTCGGGATGGAGAGTGCTTTCTTTGGTGAGACTCTCCATCTCCGCTTGAGTGGCTTTTGAAACTGGTGGCTCTAACTTATCCTGGGCAAGGAGGAAATTACGATAAGCAATTAACCCTGATAAATAATGTTCAACATCATCAATTCTTATCCTGAAGGCATGGTGTCGGATAAAAAAGCTGCCCAGGATTTTTGCCGGGTTTTTGAAAAACATTGCATATTCAGGCCAGAAGTGCCCATTTAATAGATAAGCAGCCCGTTTATGCAATGCTCGATAGAAATGCTCCAAGTCTATTTGATCGAGTAAATAACGGAATTCACTGTGCTGGCCCAGCCGAGCCACCATCTTTTCCGCGGCCATCATAAGCTCAAGCAAGGTGGGAAAGGTGGTGATGCGGTTTTCCACGAAGTCTAGATAGTTGGCAAAATTACGGATGCCAAATTGATAGTACTTCTCCTCTGGCCGGTACATAGTGAGTTCATTGACGCAATAGCTCAACCAGTGATCATGGGCACGCCAGTGACCAGAAATAATGAAATAGTCAAATGCCTTTTCCACCACCGCCAACCAACGTGCATTCTTGTTCCAGCCATATAGACGCATAAGACCAAATGCCGCCTCACCGTCGTAGTAGATAACCCGGTGCTGGTCCTTGATATTAAGAGTGGGGTATTCGAGGACATGGTTGAACTGACCACTTTTCGGGTCCTGCATAGATTCTATGCCCTGGGCGAGTTGCTCCATTAACTCCGCATATTCCTGGGTCTGCAGTGCTTCGGAATACTTTACCAGCGCCAAGAGGCTGACCGCATTGCCGCCGAGCTTGATTTCGTCATTTGGCTCTACCAGGAAAGCGCCCACTTTTCCGGTATTTAGAGGAATGGTTTTGATGAGCTCTTTAGTGAGTAAATTTAGTGAGCGCTGAATGGCAGATAAAAGGGAAGCATCTTCTGTAACCTCCCAGGCCTCAATCATCGCATAGGTACTGCTAGCGTGGCGCAGGTTGTTGTAGGTGTTGATCTCCCTATCAAAGCAGGCGTGCCAGCCGTAGTGAAAAAGCCCATTGGTTTTTACTTGGCTGGTCAGGTAATGACTGCCACTTTTGATGAGTTCCGTAACCTGCTGATAGTCTAATACATCGATAATACGGCGCCCGGCATCCAGGCCCGCCCCATACAAGTACACTGGTTCCTGCTCTATCTCACAGAAGAGCCCCTCGGTGGACAGGAGGACAATGCTGCGCTCATCGGAGAAATCCAGTTCCCCCTGTTGGCCAAAGCGCTTTTTACTGTATGAAAGAAAATTTTTCTCATTGAGGAAGGCATGGTCGATTTTGTTGCCGCCATAGAGCATGGCATTGCCATTGAGTTCCTGTTCAAGGAAAGCAATTCGACAGTCGATATCGAGGGCCAAGCCGTAACGGAAGTATGAGCGCTTGGTGTCTTGCAGAAGTTCATTAAGACCTGCAAGGGTCATTGTGCTCTTGCGAGTCACCCAGTCTACTCTCAGCCAACAGGGTTCTATTTTTGCCTGCTGGGCAGCTTTGCGGATATTTGTAGCGAGTTCCTGCCAGGCACTGGTAAAGTCCTGGGCATTGGTATGTCGTACCTCAGCACGTTGCTTGGTGTCACTAATGGAAAAAAAAAGTGTGTATGGAGGGCTAAGCTCGCGCAGTGCCTGCTCTACCAGGGGGCGTGCCCGCATAAGCATACTGGATAGGGACATGTCGCTATTGTTCTCTCTGGATACCGAATTGGCAGAATTTGTAGCTTTTATTTCCTTGATAACTACCGGAGGACATTCCTGCTGGAGTATAGACTTGCGTACAGATCTTGCCGTCATGGGATAAAGCATGACTGGCGAAATCATCTGTAATAATATTTTTTATAAATAATGAAAATTAGGTTTTCAAAACGAATCCACTTGGATAGTATGGGGGTGCCGCGCTAAAGGATGGAAAGCACGCAAAGTGCCAAAGGTTCTTTTAATTAATCCCTGAATGCTCTTAGGGGTTAATGTCCAGGTTGAATGATTTTGCAGGTTAAAAACTTGCCAATCCCTAAAACCCGAAAGGCGATCCTTTCGGGTTTTTTGTCAGAAAACTATTAACCGACCAATTAGATATTGGCCCTCGCGGTTGATTACCCTGTCGACTTTAAAGGCGATACATGGGCATTAGGCCTGTGTGAAGGGCTGTCCTCCCTGGTTTTTGCTTAGGTCTTGCTGTTTGGCGCGGAGTTCAAAGAGTCTGAATGGACTGTTTGAGAACAAGGAAGAAATTGATGCGGAGTATTAGGCAATGCGCTGGAATTGGTGGCAGAACCTCAGGAGTTTTCCTCCTCTGGTCTGGATAATATTAATAGGCAGTTTTTTTAGCCGTGGCACTTACTTTATGGTTTGGCCTTTTCTGGCCATTCTCCTCTTCAATAAGTTTGAGTTGGGTGCAGCGGAAATAGGGTTGATCCTCAGTGCTTCGGCAGTTGGTGCGGCGCTGCTGGGCTTTTATGTGGGCGCCCTGTCTGATCGCTATGGGCGCCCTGTCTGATCGCTATGGGCGCCGGAATATTCTGTTGTTAGGTTCGGTAATTAACCTATGTTCTTTTGCCCTACTGGCAGTAACCCAAACGTTACCAGGATTTATTCTGGCAATGACCCTCTGCTCAATCGGTCGTGCTGTTTGGGAGCCGCCAGCCAGCGCCTTGATTGGTGACTTAATTGATAACCAGGCAAGTCGTGAGTTGGCCCTGCAGCTGCGTTATTTCCTTATTAATGCGGGAGCCGCATTAGGGCCTATTGTTGGTGTATGGGCGGGGCTCAGTGCGCAGCAGTCCACCTTTGGCTTAACTTCTCTCAGTTATTTGCTCTTGGCACTGGCGTTTATTTGGGGATTTGCAAAAACAGAGACGGGACAGCTCGCAAAGAGCAATGGTGATGGCTCTGTCGATTTAGGCAGTACCCTGTCGATATTGCGCAGGGATCAGGTGTTTATGGTTGTGATTGTTGCCAATATCCTCACGATGTTTATCTATGCTCATATGGATTCCAGTCTGGTGCAATATCTGACACGGGCAGAGGCTCCGCGATTGGTTGAGCTGATATCCAGCATGATTTTTGTGAACGCAATGACCATCGTATTATTGCAGTTTCCACTCATGCAATTGATGCGAAACCTGGATATAAATGGGCGAATTATGATCGGGCTGGTGATATTAGCCGCTGCACAAATGTGGTTTGCCCTAAATCCGGTGCACTGGTTTTGGGGTTGGATGGGGGCGACTTTTATCCTCAGTTTGGCTGAAGCGATTCTCTTTCCAACCATGAGCGTACAGATAGACCGGTTGGCGCCTGAGCATTTACGCGGTACCTATTTTGGGGCCTCTTCCTTTTACGCTCTCGGTTGGGCCTTGGCCCCACTGGCTGGAGGGGTGGTTTTAGAGTGGTGGGGTGGACCGACGCTTTATTGGATGTTGCTCGCGCTTTGCGGTGTAGTATTCGTGCTTTATCGCACAACAGCTTACCTCTCCCGCCCACACTGGCCGGAACGGGAAGAGCCGACAATCTCTTCAGGTGAAAGTGCCAAAGCCACTGGATAGTAAAAGGCACCCTAATTAAAACGTTTGCGGATATATAAATAGAAAGGTATCTGTGAGGCATAAAAAACGGGAAATCCAGTAATAAGCAGATGGAGCTTCCCGTTCTGATTTGATAGAGAAATTCCCCGACAAGAATATTGCCGGGGAATTTTTTAGATCTCTGCTGCGAGGCGTGAGCCCTGGTCAATAGCGCGTTTGGCATCGAGTTCTGCGGCTTCGTCGGCCCCACCGATCAGGTGGGTCTTCACACCGCGCTCCTGTAGCGCTTCATAGAGTTTACGAGCGGGTTCCTGGCCGGCGCAGATAATAATGTTATCCACTTCCAGCAGTCGCTCTTCTTCACCTATGCGAACATGCAGTCCTTTATCGTCAATTTTGTCATAAAGAGCACCGGCAATCATCTCTACCTTGCGGTGTTGCAGGCTGCCACGGTGAATCCAGCCAGTGGTTTTACCCAGGCCCGTACCCACTTTGGTAGTTTTGCGTTGCAGCAGGTAGACCTGGCGCGGAGTGCTTACTGCTTCGCGGGGTTTCAGGCCAGAGCGCTGTTCCAGCTCAATATCCACACCCCATTCACTAAAGAACTCTTCTTTATCGCTGGCAACTACTTCCTCTTCAGTGGAGTGGGGCCCGTCGTGAGTCAAGTATTCCGCCACGTCGAAACCGATACCGCCCGCACCGATAATGGCCACTTTTTCGCCGACTGGTTTCTTGTGCTTCAGTACGTCCAGATAACCCAGCACCTTTTCGCTCTCAATACCTGGGATCGGTGGAGTGCGCGGCTCGATACCGGTGGCGATAATCACTTCATCAAAAGACTGCAGGTCTTCTTCGGTAGCGATAGTATTGAGCTTGACCTCAACGCCAGTCACTTCCAGGTGGCGTTTGAAGTAGCGCAGGGTCTCCTGGAATTCTGCCTTGCCGGGAATCTGCTTGGCGATATTAAACTGGCCACCGACTCTGTCGCTGCCTTCAAACAGGGTTACCTGGTGTCCGCGCTCGGCGGCAACAGTGGAGGCAGCCAAACCGGCGGGGCCGGCACCGATAACAGCAACTTTTTTCACGTTTTCGGCAGGCAGGTAGTTCAGCTCAGTCTCATGACAAGCGCGTGGGTTGACCAGGCAGGAGGTGAGCTTCAGCTGGAAGGTGTGATCCAGGCAGGCCTGGTTACAGCCAATGCAGGTGTTGATTTCATCGGCGCGGCCCTCTGCGGCCTTGTTGACGAAATCGGAATCTGCCAGGAATGGGCGCGCCATGGAGATCATATCGGCCTGTCCGGAGGCCAGAACTTCTTCGGCCACTTCCGGTACATTGATACGGTTACTGGCAACTACCGGGATAGATAGGTGCTGTTTCACCTTGGCAGTAATATCGGTAAATGCGGCGCGGGGTACATTGGTGGCGATAGTGGGAACACGCGCTTCGTGCCAGCCGATACCGGTATTGATAATCGTGGCGCCGGCTTTTTCGATAGCCTGGCCCAGGGCCACTACTTCGTCGAAGTCACTGCCGTCTTCCACCAGGTCCAGCATGGACAGGCGGTAGATAATAATAAAGTCTTCGCCAACAGCCTCGCGCACACGGCGAACCACTTCGATTGGCAGACGGATACGGTTCTCGAAGCTGCCGCCCCACTCATCGGTACGCTTGTTGGTGCGCTTTACGATGAACTGGTTAATGAAGTAACCCTCGGAGCCCATGATCTCCACGCCGTCGTAGCCGGCTTCGCGGGCCAGGGTGGCGCAGCGTACGTAATCGTCGATCTGGCCTTCAATTTCCTCACTGGTCAGCTCGCGCGGAGTGAAAGGGTTGATCGGAGCCTGGATGGGGGAGGGAGCAATCAGGTTTTCGTTGTAAGCGTAGCGGCCTGTATGCAGGATCTGCATACAGATTTTGCCGCCTTCGGCGTGAACGGCCTCGGTCACTTCCCGGTGCTGTTGCGCCTCTTCCGGGGTGTTCATTTTAGAGGCACCCTTAAATACGCCACTCTCTTCGTTGGGCGCGATACCCCCCGTTACAATCAGGCCAACGCCACCGCGGGCGCGCTCAGCGTAGAATGCCGCCAAACGGGTAAAGCCACCGGGGTGTTCTTCCAGGTTGGTGTGCATGGAGCCCATCAGCACCCGGTTTTTTAGGGTGGTGAAGCCCAGGTCCAGGGGGGCAAGCATATTAGGGTAGGCTTGGGACATGGCAAAATTCTCTTCTTGTAACCTTTGGGGTTCATGTATATATGCAAAAAAGTGCATATCGTTGCCCAGCAGGATAACAAGAGCCTTTGACGTGAAACAGTGACCTTTCCGGTCGAATTCAGTGATCAATTCCTGACGTTTTATTAAACTATTTGCGTCCCATTCTCATTTGGCGGAAATGTCTGTTTTTAAAGGGATTTTCATCTGTTTATTTACACAGCCAAAACCGCGAGAAGCTGCTCTCGCAGCCAGCGATTGGCGGGATCTTCGTGTAGATTTTTGTGCCACAACAGGTGCCAGTCCATCAGGGGTATTTGGAATGGCAGCTCGAATAGACGGGCAGAATATTGACTGGCCAGACTCGCCGGTACTGTTAGAGCCAAGTCGGTACGTAACACTACCAAAGGCGCCACTCGGTAGTGCTGTACTCGAAGTTTGATATTGCGTCGCCGCCCCAGTTTGTTCAGAGCTATATCTGCCAACCCAGGACCCGTGCGCCTACTGGAGACATGGATATGTTCCAGCTGTAGATATTGATCCAGTGTCAGGCTTGACTCCCCGGCCAAGGGGTGCCCATTGCGCAACATACAGAGATAGCGGTCTTGGTGCAGGCGCTGTTGCTGCAGCTGGGGTGCTGTTGCCAGAGGAATATCCAGGGCGAAATCCAACGTATTGGCGGCCAGTTCTTTTGCCAGCTGATCCCTGGGCACGTGGAATGACTCTACTGTTACACCCGGCGCCTCTTTTTCCAGGCGTTCCAAGAGGGGCGGTAGCAACAGGGTTTCTGCCATATCGTTCATAGACAGTCGCAATGTTTTGCGTGCCAGGGCGGGGTTGAACTGGCGGTGTTCATTCAGGCTGGTACCAAGCAGGGAAAGGGCCTGCTGCACCCTGGGCATAATGGATTCCGTAAGGGGGGTGGGAGTCATGCCGGATGGGCCGCGAATAAATAGTGGGTCGTCCAGGGTACGGCGCAGTCGTGCCAAAGCATTACTCACCGCAGGTTGGGTGATATGCAACTGTTCAGCCGCACGGGTGAGGTTGCCCGCGCTATAAATGGCCTCCAGAACCAGGAACAGGTTCATATCCATTTTTTGCAGCTGCATAAGTGCCCCATTCATAACCATTGTGAATGATCACATATTCGCATAATAAACTTTGATGATTCAAACGAGAGGGCTAGGGTTGGAGCTCCATAAAAAGAGGAACTCGCTGTGGCCGAATCAATTGTGGTGCGCCATGGACAGGCGTCCTTCGGCGCCGATGATTACGACAATCTCTCCGATGTTGGCTGGCAGCAATCCCGCTGGCTGGGAGAATACTGGCGGAAGACTGGCCAGAAATTTGACCGGATTTTATGTGGCAGCCTGCGCCGCCACCGGCAGACCACCGTGGGCATTTGCGAAGGTCTTGGCATCGATTTAGACAGCCACTTGACGGTAGTTTCCCAGTTGGATGAATTTAATTTCCATGAGGTGGCGCGTCTTTACAGTGAAAAAAATTCCGCAGCTACCCCCGGCCCCAACGCACCCCGTGCCGATTTTTACCGTTTTTTGATGCAGGGCATGCTCGCCTGGTCCGCAGGGGAAATTGCTCCTGCAGAGAGTTGGCAGGCATTCGAAAATCGCATTCGTGAAGTTTTGAATTTCATCAGCGATACCCCCAAAGGCAGTAAAACCCTGGTAGTCAGTTCCGGTGGGGCTATTGCCATGATGGTGCGGCAGGTATTGGGAGGTCCTCCCGAGTCGGTGATCAAACTCAACATGCAGATACAGAATACCGGCACTACCCGTTTTTTCTCTAGCGCAGGGCAGGGACTTAGCTTGAACAGTTTTAACCACGTGCCTCATTTGGAGAGAGAGGAGCGCCACACTTCCGTGACTTACAGCTGAATTAAAACCTACAACGCAATTAAAGGTGAGAAGACATGGAGTTTGAATATTCAGAAAAGGTAAAGGGCCTGTTGGAGCGGCTCAAAAGCTTTATGCAGGAATATGTATATCCTGCTGAGAGTACTTATATTCAGCAGTTACAGGATGATCCCTGGGGCGAGCCCCCTATTATGGAGGTTTTAAAAGAAAAGGCCCGGGAGGCTGAGCTGTGGAATTTATTCTTACCCGACTCCCGCTATGGTGCCGGCCTTACCAACTTGGAATATGCGCCTTTGGCGGAAGAGATGGGGAAGGTCTTATTTGCCTCAGAAGTTTTTAATTGCAGCGCCCCGGATACCGGGAATATGGAAGTACTGACCCAGTACGGATCGGAAGCGCAACGGGAAACCTGGCTGAGGCCATTGCTGGAAGGCAATATTCGCTCGGCATTCGCCATGACCGAACCCAGGGTAGCCTCTTCCGACGCCACGAACATTGAAACTTCCATCGTGCGCGATGGCGATGAATATGTGATTAATGGTCATAAATTTTATATTAGTGGCCTGATGAATAAGCGCTGTAAGGTCATGATTGTGATGGGCAAGACCGATCCCGCTAATCCGGATCGGCACCGCCAGCAATCTCAAATCCTGGTTCCCACCGATACCCCTGGGGTAAAAATAATTCGGCCCATGCGGGTATTTGGTTACGATGATGCCCCAGAAGGTCATGCGGAGGTGATCTTTGATAATGTGCGGGTGCCCGCGTCTAACCTGATTCGCGGAGAAGGGCGTGGTTTTGAAATAGCTCAGGGACGTTTGGGGCCGGGCAGAATTCACCATTGCATGCGCCTGATTGGCCAGGCCCAGCGCGCCCTGGAAATGATGGCAAGCCGCGCGGAAAAACGTATTGTGTTTGGTCGCCCCATGAGCAAACAGGGATCTGTGCGGGAGGATATTGCCAAGTCTGCCTGTGAAATTGAGCAGGCGCGTCTGCTAACTTTAAAAGCTGCAGCGCAAATGGATCGGCTTGGCAATAAAGCGGCCAAAGACCTGATCGCCATGATTAAAATTGTTGCACCGCAAATGGCCTGCAAGGTGATTGACCGCGCTATCCAGATTCACGGTGCGGCAGGGTTGAGCCAGGACTATAGCTTGGCCCACCATTATGCTTACGCGCGCACTATCCGTTTAGCCGATGGACCGGACCAAGTGCATATGATGCAGTTGGGACGCAACCTGGCTGCGCGTTATGCCATAGAGACTGCACAGGGAGAGGAGCATGTCTGAAACAGTAAAGGAATCCCGTAGTTCGGTGGAAGCTTTGCCACTGGAAAAGTTGCGCGAATACCTCAGCGCAAATGTTGAAGGTTTTTCCGGGCCACTGAAAGTGAGTAAATTCTCTGGGGGTCAATCCAATCCCACCTTTAAGCTGGAAACCCCTTCAAATACCTATGTATTGCGCCGGCAGCCCCCGGGAAAACTATTGAAATCCGCTCATGCTGTGGATCGTGAATACCGTGTTATGTCTGCTTTGGCTGATACTGATGTACCGGTACCCAAGGTTTTTCATTTATGTGAAGACCGGGATTTGATCGGTTCCATGTTTTACCTGATGGAATACTGTGAGGGGCGGATCTTCTGGAATGCTTCAATTCCCGAAGTGGACGCCCCTGCGCGCAGTGCTATGTACGATGAAATGAATCGAGTACTCGCTGCTTTACATAGTCTCGACATCGACTCTTTGGGGTTATCTGATTACGGCCGCCCAGGAAATTATTTTCAGCGGCAGCTGGAGCGTTGGACGGGGCAATATCGGGCTTCCGAGACACAGTCTATTGCGGCGATGGAAGAGTTGATCGAATGGCTTGGCAGTGCGCTACCGGAAGACGATGGTCGGGTAGCTCTGGTACACGGTGATTACCGCCTCGACAATATGATTTTCCATCCTAAAGAACCCAAAGTTATCGCGCTGCTGGACTGGGAGCTTTCTACTTTGGGCCACCCGTTTGCGGATCTTGCCTATCAGTGCATGCAAATGCGTATGCCTGCTGGGGGCGACAAGATGTCCGGGTTATTGGGGCTGGATATTGCTTCGCTGGGTATTCCCTCGGAGCAGGCTTATGTGGCCAAGTATTGTGAGCGTATGGGGATTGAGGGCATTGATCACTGGCCTTTTTATTTAGCGTTTAGTTTTTTCCGCCTGGCGGCGAT
The DNA here is from genome assembly GCF_041447265.1 of Microbulbifer epialgicus. NCBI lineage: Bacteria > Pseudomonadati > Pseudomonadota > Gammaproteobacteria > Cellvibrionales > Microbulbiferaceae > Microbulbifer > Microbulbifer epialgicus. The sequence goes on along the minus strand of NZ_JBGMEK010000042.1, from coordinate 18,919 downwards.
AGTCCAGGGAGTAGCCAAGCGCGCACAGGATGGAAACGCCTCAAATCGCAATGCGGCGAGCCTTGGCGCGCTGGTGGCGCCACTGGCACAAACGGCAATGAGCATCGCCAGCGAGGCGAGTTAGTTAGAAGGTCATCTCGATACAATTTATTTCGCTTTTGGGAAAATGATAAGGATAAAAAATGGCAAAGAGTCTTTTTGATCTCACCGGAAAAATTGCTCTGGTAACCGGTGCGAGCCGAGGCATTGGTGAGGCAATTGCAAAACTGCTGGCAGAGCAGGGCGCCCATGTATTGGTATCCAGCCGGAAAATCGAAGGCTGCCAAGCCGTTGCTGATGCGATTGTCGATGCCGGTGGTAAAGCAGAAGCGATGCCCTGCCATATAGGCAATATGGAAGACATCCAGAAAGTATTTTCCGATGTTCGCGAGCGCTTCGGGCGGCTGGATATCCTGGTCAACAATGCGGCTACCAACCCCTACTTTGGTCATATCCTCGATACCGATCTTGCGGCATTTGAAAAAACGGTTGAAGTGAATATTCGCGGCTATTTCTTTATGTCTGTGGAGGCGGGCAAGTTGATGCGCGAACAAGGTGGTGGTGTGATTGTGAATACTGCCTCCGTGAATGCCCTGCAGCCTGGCGTGGGCCAGGGGATCTACTCCATCACCAAGGCGGCAGTAGTCAATATGACCAAAGCCTTTGCCAAGGAATGTGCCCAGTTCAATATCCGTGTTAATGCCCTATTGCCTGGGCTGACCAAAACCAAGTTTGCCGGGGCGCTTTTTACTCACGAGGATATTTATAAAACTGCAATCGGCCATATCCCCATGCATCGTCACGCTGAGCCTGAGGAGATGGCGGGCACTGTGCTCTACTTAGTTTCTGATGCGTCCAGTTACACCACGGGGGAATGTGTAGTGGTGGATGGCGGAATGACTTCCTGTGGGGGAATTTAACATGCAAGATCCAATATTGGATTTCGGCAACCAGGTTGCCCTAATTACTGGCGCCGCCAGTGGTTTTGGCAAGCTGCTGGCTAAAGAATTGGGATCTCGTGGAGCGCGCCTGGTGCTTGGAGATATCAATGAAGAGGGCCTGATGCAACTCGCCGATGACCTGGGTAGTGATGGTATCCAGGTGCGCGCTCAACGCTGTGATGTTTCCTCTGAAGCGGATTGTGTTGCTCTCGTGCAACTGGCTGAGTCCGAATTCGGTGGCCTGGATATGGCGGTAAATAATGCCGGTATCGCTCCGCCGATGATGTCTCTGAAGCAGACTGACGAAGCGATGATGGACCACCAGTACAATGTAAACCTGAAGGGCGTATTTTTCGGACTCAAGCACCAGCTGCCATTAATGAAAGATCGTGGCGGTGTAGTGCTCAATGTATCCTCTATGGCTGGACTGGGTGGCGCACCCAAAATTGCCTCATATGCAGCCGCCAAGCATGGGGTTATCGGGCTGACCAAAACTGCGGCGATGGAAAATGCCAAATATGGCATTCGGGTCAATGCCATTTGCCCATTCTATTGCCTGACGCCTATGGTGACCTCTGTGGAGGCCCCTGGGGCCAGCCCGGAAGAGGTACAGGCTTTTCTCGCCGAGGGTTGTCCGATGAAGCGTCTTGGCGAGCCTGAAGAAGTGGTAGCGGCTATGTTGATGCTACTCTCTCCGAAGATGACTTATGTTACGGGCCAGGCACTAGCGGTGGATGGCGGTTTATCGGCATACTAGCTCCTTTGTGCTAGTAATATCGAGGGCAGCCGCAATCTCATTGCAGCTGCCCCGATTTGTTAATCCCGCTAAAACACAGAAGAAGGAACCTTCTATGCCTACCCTAATTCCGCCAGAGAGAATTGGTGAGTTTATCGGACTGGAAATTGAACCCACTCACTGGTTGGAGATAGATCAGCAGCGCGTTAATAATTTTGCTGAATGTACTCTGGATCGGCAATTTATTCATGTTGACCCTGAAGCTGCAATGCAGACACCATTTGGGGGGACTATCGCTCATGGATTCCTTACTCTGTCACTGCTATCGCATTTTATAGAGAAGCTCGATATTCAGATTGAGGGAATGCATATGGTAGTAAACTATGGACTGGAAAAGGTTCGATTTATTCGGCCAGTTAAAGTCGGTAGCCGAGTCGCTGTAAGGGCAAAAATCTGTGATATCAATGAGAAAAAGCAGGGCCAGTTTTTGATCAGGTTACAGGCAACTATGGATATCGAAGGAGAGGTCAGGCCGGCATTCGTGGCGGAGTGTTTGTTTCTACAGCTGACCAAATAACAAATGGTAGGGGCTCAGCTTTATTAAAGGTCTTTAGCCCAGGGGAAGACCTTTCTTTCTTTGTTGGAATAAATAACTTCTATTTGTTTTTTTGTATCAAAATCACCTATATGAAGCTCATGTTCTACCGCGTCAGCTTCGTGTTTCCAGCGCAGCTCATAAGGGCCGGCTTCACTGATATTAAAAGAAAAACGGCCATTTCGATCACTCCGGGCAGTTGCAATGCGATCCCAACTTTGCATCGACATTACCGGTTCATTCAAACGAAGTAGATATAGATCCAGCCCTGCTTTGGGTGAGCGTGTCCGCTCTGTTAGGACCCTGCCTTCCAATACTTTATTGACAGCAGTCATTATTTATAGAGATGCCAGGGATTGGCGCACAATATTCAAGTGGGAAACGGGAATCCCTTTCTTATAGTAGGCACCGGTAAAGTTGACCTGCTGTACTTGAATAAAATTTGATATCAACGGGCTCCCCCAGTAAGGATTTCTTCCCCACCAGCCATAACGTCCAGCGCTTCTCGGATTTCTCTGAAAAAAATTGTGGGCCTGGAGGACGTTGTCATACAGAAGGTGGAAAGTCCTACTATCAAAAATGCTGTGTGCATCAAAGACCACCAAGTGATTTAGAGTGACCCCAACACGACCGAGCATATTGGCAAGCTTAATTGCGGAGGTACCTCCGCGGCTATAGCCAAATAGCATCAGGCTTTTTTTCTGCCTAGCCTCTTGGACAAGATACTTTCGAGCCCGGCGCTTCTCGCCTGGGCCAAACATGCTTCCACCCATTTCATTGATCAGGGCGCTGAGTGCTCGGTTGTCTCCCGCACTTGGGCCACCGGCACCGTAGATACCAGCCACGGCTAGGCTATTTTTTAATACTGGATTTTTGCCTGGTTTTTCGGTGGGGAGTTTTTCGTCAATCAAGGTCATTTCAGTAAAACCAAACTGCACTTGAAAGGTTTGCCTTAATTACGACTTCCATCTGTAGAGTCGATTGGTAAACCGATACCCGGATTTCAAATAGGAGCTGCGGTAATACACAAAACTGACTGTCGCTAGTGCAGGATGCGACAGCGCTTTTGTGCGAATTTGCGCAGCTCACGAGGTAAGGGTTGTTTTGCTGTGGTCCTCTGTTGTAATCGCCACTCTTGGCATAGAGCAATATAGTTTCCCGCTGTAACCTGATTTCTCAATGCCTGCCAGGGGTCTTCCTGTGTTTCAGACTCTATTTGAGGAGGCTGCCACCGGGCGATTTCCAATTCGGGTTGAGGACTTTCGTTTTCTGGGGTCATCCTTGGGGTCAGGGCTCCCAGGTGCTGTGCTGGATGCACCAACATTAAGATGGCAGCGATGGTGGCGCAGCCGAGTGAGGCTCTGGACAGTATTCGGCCGATATCTTTTTTCGGCTGTAGCCTTTTTGCTTGCTGTAACACCTGGGTATCCAGTTGCTGCGGGGAGGTAAAAGCTGACACCTCTTCGCGATATTGGTGCTCCCAATTGCTCATGCTTCTACCTCGATCACTCTTCTATAACCTCCACTTGCCAGGGTTTTGGTTGTACTCCGTACACCAGCGTTTCAATTTGCTCCTTTGCCCGATGATAGTATTCCCGACACTTTTTCAGGGATATCTGCTCAATATCTGCGACAGTGGCGAGGGAAAGCTTGCACTCCATATGGAGAAGCAAAATGTTGCGCTGCAAGGAGGGAAGTTTCTGGATAGCTACGAGCACGGCACTTTTTCGGTAATCGACTGCAGTAGACTTGTGCTCGTTCAATGCTTGTTGTTCACGCAGAGCTTTGTTGATTTGAATAAATAACCAGTTGCGAAAAAGCCTGCCATGTAACTGTGGCGGGTTTTCCAATATTTTTTGCCAGAGCTCTTGTAATATTTTTGCGGAAGAGGCTGGCGCCATTTGTATTGAATAGCGATACAAGGCGTCTTTGTGGCGCGTATAAAGTTGGTGAAATACGACAGTTTTACGCGTTTCCTTGTAGTGATCGAGGAGCGCTTCGTCTGTCAGATGTTGAAATGCTTTGCGGGACAAGTTGTCGCGCCTCCGTACGCGGATAATCCGAGCTCTGGTGGCTTCTGGAGCCTGGGTTTATACGGCGTTGATAATGGAAATTGTAGTATGTTTAAGCGTCTTACATATTTTCTCAGGCACCGGTGGACTCTGGTTTTTTAGAGGTTGGCTAAGAGTCTTTGGGCTTGCGAAGTATAGATGTCCGTTTCTTACCCGGTTTTACATCGGGTAACGGCCAACGCCAGTTTTTGACGAGCGGTTGATTGTCGCTTTAAGCCTTTTTTAAAGGGGAGGTGGCGCAAAAAGAAATATTATGTCTGGTGGAAAAATTATCGAAGTAGTAATTCTGGTAGTGGCAGAGGCAGCTGCTCAGGACCTTTGCCTGCGCGTAAGTCGGTCAGCCTGAGCCCGACACCTAGGAGACGAATAGGGTTCGGCCGTTTTTCCCAGCACTCTTGTAGCAGCTGCCGAAACTCAGAGATTCTTCCCGCGCGGCTACTGCGCTCATGGGTACTCTGGGTAAAGTCCGCGTATTTTACTTTTACGGTGGCGCCATTAACTTCGTAGCGATCGCCGAGCTTTTCCACCCGTTCCAATAGGCGCATATAAAGTGCGCTTAATTGCTCCAGCCATTCCTCAAATTCACACAGGTCTTCACTGAAGGTACGTTCTACACTGACGCTCTTACGTGCACCGTCACCACTAACCGGGCGCTCGTCGATACCACGGCTCAGTTCATAAAGGCGGCGGCCAAATTTACCAAAAAGTTTACTTAACTCGATTTGAGAATAACGTCTCAGATCCGCGCAGGTATGAATGCCTTGGCGATGCATTTTTTCAGCGGTTACCCGGCCGACACCATGGATTTTGCCAACCGGCAGGCGCACAACAAATTGATCTACTTCGTCGGGGGTAATAACTGTGAGGCCGTCGGGCTTACGCCAGTCACTGGCAATCTTGGCCAGGAACTTGTTTGGCGCCACCCCAGCGGAGATGGTGATACCCAGGTTGTCTTTTACCCTCTGGCGGATTTCTTCAGCAATGAGAGTGGCGCTGCCCTGGCAGCGAGCACTATTCGTGACATCCAGGAAGGCCTCATCAAGGGATAAGGGTTCAATATCATCGCAGTAGTCGAGGAATATCTCGCGGATCTGCCCGCTAACCTCCCGGTATTTAGCCATGTTACCGGGTACTACAATCAAGTCAGGGCAGAGTTTCTTGGCCTGGGCGGTAGGCATAGCGGAGCGCACCCCATAGCTGCGCGCTTCGTAGTTGCAGGTGGAAATAACCCCACGGCGGTCACTGCTACCTCCTACAGCCAGTGGTCGCCCACGCAGGTTGGGATCGTCTCGCATTTCAACCGACGCGTAAAAACAATCACAGTCGCAATGGATAATCTTTCGCATGCTGTGATTATATACAGTCTTTTAGGGCGCCAGGAAGTCAATTGTGTCGCTGGGGCCGGAGCCAGTTAATAACAGCCAGGTTAACAGGTAGGTGAACGATGAGCAGCATCCCTTTGGTGGAGAGCCCGGATGGTGACGAGGAGGCCAGGGTTTTTGCAGAGATTCAGGATCAGCTGGGCGGCATACCGAGCCTGTTTCGCGTTTATGCACACCACGAGGGGTTGCTTAAAGCCAATTGGGACAAGTTTAAGGCGGTCATGCTGCACGGTTGCCTGTCTGCCCAGCTGAAAGAAGCTATCGGGCTTGCTGTTTCCGCGGACAATCATTGTGACTATGGCATCTATCATCACAGTACATCTTTGCAAATGCTGGGAGTGGATGCTGCGGAGATTATGCGCATCCGTACCGACCCCAAAAACGTGCATTTTTCAGAAAAAGAACATGCTCTGTTCGATCTGGCCCGCAATGCCAACAGTGCCCCCGATGATCATCGCCGGCACTTGATCGCTGAAGCGCGAAAGCTAGGGGCCAGGGATGATGAGCTGCTTGAAGCATTGGGAGTGATGGAACTGGTTTCGGGCTTTAACCACCTGGCAGAAGTACTAAGTCTGGTCCCGACTCGCACACCACACCAAAAGTAACCCCGGTACATACCGGGGTGACTGGCTGAATCCCTGAGCTACTTGTCAGGCAATACTATTTGGGCGGCCTGGATTTACCGAATATCAGTGCCAGTACGAACAGCACAATAAAGATAAAGAAGAGAATTTTAGCGATTTCCGTCGCCGTGGTGGCAATACCACTGAAGCCAAAGAAGGCGGCGATCAAGGCAATTACCAGAAAGAGTATGGCCCAGCGCAACATGGCGATAGCTCCCAATGTGAGTACGGGAGTGGGCCGCAGAGTTCAATACCCGGCTCCCATTGGCCTTATTGATAATGTCGTCTGCTGTCTCTTACAAGTTTTCGATTTTCTCGCTCTCTGCTATTTGGGCGAGAGTAACAAAACGAAATCCTTGCTGGTGGAGTTGAGTGCTGATCAGCGGGAGGGCCTCAATAATCTGCTCACTGTGTTCATACATGGGATGCAACATCACCACACTGCCATCGGTAGCGTTTTCTGCCACATAGTCGGCAATTGACTCAGGTTCACTCATGTCGACATGAAGGCGGGGCTCAAGATCCCATTCAGCCAGCTGGAACTCCTGTTCTTCCAGTAAATCACTGAGCTCAACGGATATATTGCCAAATGGCGGCATAATCATTGGGCGTTCCTGGTAGCCATGGCTTTGGAGTAATTTACAGGTTTTTTTGATTTCCTCCTTAGCACTGCTTAGGGGTAGTTCAGCCAAGTTGATGTGGGAGTAACCGTGATTTCCCAGCTGGTGACCGGCATTAATAATGGCGCGAGTTTGTTCGGGAAACTGTTCCATTTGCATGCCGACAGGAAAAAAGGTGGCTTTGATTTGGAGTGCATCGAGTTGCTGTAATAGGGACTCTGTTACCCCGGGTACGGGGCCCTCGCCAAAGGCCAGGGCAATCTGTTTTTCCTTCCCAGTATTAGCCAAAGTGGCTAGAGAAAAGCTTAAATAAATAATTGAAATCGCAGTTATTATTATTCTCATTTAGCTATCCTGCTTTATTAAAGCTCAAAAATGAAAAAAGCCGTCAGTGACGGCTTTTTTGTAGGCTGTTATCGCTCGAGAAGCTCGAGCTTACCCTTCTTACCATCCCATTCCTCGGCATCTGGTAATGGGTCTTTTTTCTCAGTGATATTGGGCCAGACTTCAGCGAGCTCAGCGTTCAGCTCAATATATTCCTGCTGGTCATCAGGAACTTCATCCTCCGAGAAAATCGCATTGGCGGGACACTCCGGTTCACACAGGGCGCAGTCAATACACTCGTCGGGGTGAATAACCAGGAAGTTGGGGCCTTCGTAAAAACAGTCTACCGGGCAAACCTCTACACAGTCAGTGTATTTGCACTTAATGCAGTTTTCCCCAATTACGAATGTCATGTTTGTCCCTCGATAGTGCCACTGAATTCTTCGTGCAGCGGATTTTATCAATTACTGGCGCGAATTGTAGTGGCTTTTCAGTCGATTTAGTTCACGGTTTATAACAGGTTCAGTGACCGATCGTAGTCAGCCGGCCTTTTACTTCAATAACTTGCGCAAAGAATAGAGCGCTTCCAGGGCTTGGCGTGGCGTCATATCGTCCGGGTCCAGTTCCTCCAGGGCATCCACCGCAGGGTGGCTAGGGCTGCCAAATAGGTCAACCTGCTGGGGTGAAAGGGATTGCGCAGGGACTACAGCTACTGTGGCGGTAATCGCTTCAGGTTTCTGTATTGGCTCCGGAGCGGAAATGGGAGCAGAAACTGCGGCGGGTACATCCACTGACTGGGCTCCAGCCTCCAATGCTGCCAAACGGACACGAGCCTCGGTGAGGACATCTCCGGGAATACCCGCCAGCTTGGCCACCTGCAGGCCGTAACTCTTGGAAGCCGGGCCTTCCTGAATGCGGTGGAGGAAGACAATACCTTCACCGTGTTCAGTGGCATCCAGGTGTATATTGGCGACTTCTGCACACTGATTGGGCAGGTCGGTCAGCTCAAAGTAGTGGGTGGCGAACAGGGTGAAAGCGCGCACTTCTTCGGCCAGGTAGTGGGCACAGGCCCAGGCTAGAGATAGGCCGTCGTAAGTGCTGGTGCCACGGCCGATCTCGTCCATTAGAACCAGGCTGTGCTCGCTGGCATTGCGTAGAATATTGGCGGTCTCGGTCATCTCCACCATAAAGGTCGAGCGGCCACCGGCGAGGTCATCGGCACTGCCGATACGGGTGAAGATGCGGTCGAGCAGGCCGATCTGGGCGCTGTCTGCGGGCACGTAACTGCCGCAGTGGGCGAGCAGGGCGATCAACGCGGTTTGGCGCATATAGGTAGATTTACCACCCATGTTCGGACCGGTGATGACCAGCATCCGGCGGTCGTCGCGCAGCTCGATATCGTTGGCTACAAAGGGCTCGTCCAAGACCTGCTCAACTACCGGGTGGCGTCCACCACTGATGTGCAGCCCCGGCTCGGCCCCCAGCTCTGGGCGGCAGAGACGCAGGTCGTCCGCACGTTCGGCCAAACAGGCCAATACGTCCAATTCAGAAATACCGGCTGCGGCGGCTTGTAGCTCTGCCAAGGACTGATTCAGCTGATTGATCAGCTCTTCATAAAGCGCTTTTTCCCGCGCCAAGGCGCGGCTCTTCGCTGAAAGTGCCTTGTCCTCGAACTCCTTAAGCTCAGGAGTAATAAAGCGCTCGGCATTTTTTAGGGTCTGGCGGCGAATATACTCGGCCGGCGCCTTATCGCTCTGGCCTCGGCTGATTTCAATAAAGTAACCGTGCACCCGGTTGTAACCCACTTTCAGGGTGGGGATACCGGTGCGTTCTTTTTCCCGCTGTTCCAGTTGCACCAGGTAATCGCCCGCGTTCTCACTGATAGCGCGCAACTCATCTAACTCTTCGTCGTAACCGGTAGCAATGACTCCACCATCGCGTATTACGACAGGTGGATTTTCAATAATGGCGTTCTGCAGCAGGTCTACGGTCTCAGGCCATTCACCAATCTGGTCGCATAACTCTTTTAATAGGGCAGCATCTGACTCCGCCAGTTGCCGTTGGATTTCGGGGAACTGTGCCAGAGACTGGCCCAGGCGCGCCAAGTCGCGGGGGCGTGCAGAGCGCAATGCCAAGCGGCCTAGAATCCGCTCCATATCACCCACGGGCTTAAGGGCGTCACGCAAGGCCTCGAAACCGTAATCGGCAATCAGAGCTGCGATGACATCCTGACGGTTGCGCAGGGTGGTAAGCTGACGCAGTGGATTGTTCAACCAGCGGCGCAGCAGGCGGCTACCCATTGCGGTTTTACAGCTATCGAAAACGGACAGCAGGGTATTGTCATCACCGCCGTTCAGGTTCAGATCAATTTCCAGGTTGCGGCGGCTGGCACCATCCAATGCGACGGTCTCATCTCCGCTTTCGGTAAGCAGACTGCGAATATGAGGAAGCTCGGTACGTTGGGTATCCCGTGCGTACTGCAGCAGGCAACCAGCGGCCACGATAGCGCCATGCATATGGCTGCAACCGAAGGCTTCCAGATTCATGGTGCCAAACTGCTGGTTGAGCAGACGCAGAGAAGTTTCCAATTCGAATTCCCAGGGTGCGCGGCGACGTACGCCTGCATTGCGTTCAATTTCCACTGGTAAAGTGAGATCTTCTGGGGCCAGAAGTTCTACAGGATTATGGCGTTGAACTTGCTCGGCAAGGGCCTCCAGGGTGTCGGTTTCCTGTACTACAAAGCGGCCGGTAGCCAAGTCCAATAATGCCAAACCGAACACATCCCCTAAATGGGAGATTGCAGCTAGCAGGTTATCGCGGCGGTCGTTAAGTAAAGCCTCATCGGTGACGGTACCGGGGGTGACAATGCGAACAACCTGTCGCTCAACCGGCCCTTTACTGGTAGCCGGATCACCAATCTGTTCACATATCGCGACAGATACTCCGGCCTTTATCAAGCGTGAGAGATAGCCTTCGGCTGCATGGTAGGGAATACCAGCCATGGGGATCGGTTCTCCACCGGATTTACCCCTTGCGGTAAGAGTGACATCCAACAGCTCAGCCGCTTTCTTGGCATCGTCAAAGAACAGCTCGTAAAAATCCCCCATGCGGTAGAACACCAGCTCCTGGGGGTGCTGGGCTTTGATGCGCATGTATTGTTGCATCATCGGAGTGTGTTCTGAAGTCTTTGATTTACTTACACTTTTTGTCAATTTTCTGCCTTTTGTCTAAAAGCTGTCTAAGACTTGGGCCGGCTACATTATCAGTTTCGCGCAATCGGATGTACCGCTCTGTCATTGCTGGGCTAACGTGCCCGGCCAGAACTTGAGCATCAATGCCGGCGCGCTTGGCATCGGTCAGCGATTTAGCTCGGATGTCGTGGATAGTGGTGTCCTCAATTCCGGCCTTAGTCCTGGCCCTGTCGTAGGCGTCTCGAATGCCTCGATAACTGTATGGGGTGTTCTTGCCCCGAGGGTGGAATAAATAGAGGCACATGACCTTATGCAGCTGTTTGGCCTCAGCAACAATCCGCTCCAGCTCGGGTTCCATTTGGACTAGTAACCGCTTGCCAGTCTTCTCTTGCTGAAACTTGATGCCCTCTTTGGTTATATCGCTGTGCTGAATTGCCAATACATCCGAGATGCGCTGGGCGGTCAAGTAGCACATATCCATTACTAATTTTATTGTGGGATTGGCCTTGGATCGGATTGCCTTGAATTCATCGTCAGTGAGATAGCGGTCCCGCTTCTTCTCCTCGAACCTCTTGATACCAAAAGCGGGATTTATATCAGCCATACCCTGGCGAACAGCCCGCTCAAAAATGGCCTTAATAACCGTTAGCATCCGGTTGGCTATATTGGGGGTGTCTTCGTACAGGTCTAGAAACTGGGTTATATCACTGGTTCGCACAATGTCAGGGGTGAACTCTGAAAACCCATATTCAATACGTGGGCGCATACTCTGATATTGCTTGAGCGTATTGAGCGCTAACTTGCCGTCCGCGTGCCGGCGTTCATAGCGCTCGTAGACCTGGTTAACCAACTCACTCCACTGAGGTGTTGGAGACTCGATAGCGGCGACCATGGCCAGGGAGCGATGATACTCCTTAGCCAATGGTCTCCATTTATTTTTTTGGACATAGTAATAACGCCCATGCTTCTCATATACCCGAGGGGGTAGAGGTCGTCCCTGACTATCCTTTCTCATAACCGTTTAACTGTGGGGCGAGGAATACCCGATTGTTGCATGGGTGCAAGACTCTGAACCAGTACTACGGGGCGCCCCCCAATCATCCTGAATGGTATCTCCGCTTTCCTTAGCTCCTCGGCCTGGCTCTTTGCCCGCTTCTTCTTGGTTAACTCTTCAAGCTGGGCGTCTGTGAGCCAGGGGGGCGGGGGATTTAATGATGTTCCACTCATAATCCTTTCCTGTCAGCTATAGCGCGACCGAAGCCGCGCCAATTACCCGTTTACTCTTGGAATGGTCACGCTAGTGCTGATTCCATAGCCTTTGCAGCTTGGTGAGACCTTTGCCGGTCACTAGTGCGGTGACGGATTGCTGCAGGCCGTGGTCGGGGTGCTCCCATTTACTCAGCTTCACATCCAGACAGCCGGCCTCTATCTTGGCTTGGTATGGCTCATTGCGCCGTGAGACCCAGCCAATCTGGCGCAGGAAGGCGAAGAGCCGTCGCTGACCAGTGCCGAGTATCTTGGCAGTCTGGGCCACGCTGATGGCGTCCGGGGCTATCTCCACCTGCTTGGCAAAGGCTACACGCGGCGCCTCCTCTTTGATCTGATGCTCCAGTTGGTGCTTCTCCTGCTCTAGCTGCAGGCGCTCCTCTTCGGATTGCACGGCCAGCTGTAGTATCTCTAGCCGGGACAAATTCTCCACGCTGGGGGCCTGACGTTGCTGGGTCAGCTCATCGCGCATCTCAAAGAAGGCTTTCACTAGGCGCTTCTTGAACTCTTTCACCACACCGATATTGCGCATAAAAGTGATTAGCGTAGTGGCCTGGTGCTCGTTGAGGATGGCTACCTCGCGTTGCTGGGTGCCTCCGGCAGTTTCAAAGGGTTGGATTTCAAATCTCACCCTACCAAACGCCTCAAAATCATCGTTGTGTTGGCGAATTATCTTAATGACAGATGCGTGCGGTCGCTGCACCCCCTCGGCAATAGCCAGGGAGGTGGTGGTGGCTTGGTTGTTTACAACTTGAATCAGGTTGTTCATTGCTGCACCCCCTCCAAAAGGTCGATAACAGTTTGATCCCCAATGTACAGGCTTAGCATTTGCACATGGGCGGCTAGTACTGACACATCCACATCCCTGGTTGCGATTGACTTCTTCAGCCTCTGCCCGCATTGATATCCATTCTGCTTGGCAATTGCTAAAACTGAATTCAGCATGACCCTGGCTTTTTTGTTTGGTTGTTGAGTGTGTGTCTCCAGAAGTAGGAGTAACGCCCCTTTAGCATTTATTAGATATTGCCCGCTATGCGAGTCTTCTTTGAACCAATCTGATATATCCAATTCGCTCATTGCTTGCCCTCCATGTTTTCAAGGTCTTCACGTTCACAATCGATGATGTTTGCCGATTCATCAGCAAGCTGAACACCTATGGCTGCTAACTCACGGGCGGTTGGGTCGTTTTCCGGCATACAGGTGATACTGTGGAATAGGGTGCGGAGCTTTCTCAGCGAATCCAGGCTGAGACTTGCGATATTGAGAGATTGAGCAATGGAATTGTTGGCCTGACTGATAGGCGCAACTTGGGCGTGGTTTGGCATGGGAGCCTCCTTCGATAGCGTATTGTCCGCCACCGCAGAGGTCTCAATCTCGATTGGGTGGCGGGGTAGACGGGTTGAGACTACCGCTCGAAGGATACGGCGGGCACAAGTGCCCCCCGAATACCCCACCATAAAAGGGATATTTCGCGCATAAAAAAAGACGCATACAGCTAGAGGCGTCTTCCTGGCGCCTTCGAAATTCGGGGTCTCAATCCCGACTCCTGATTTTGCAGGAGCGGGGAAAGCATGGCACCAGCTGTTATTCATTGTCAACCCCAGCTTTGCATTATTGATTTCCACGCTTCTACACCCACCCTCAACAATTCCGGTCTGTGCTTTCATGCTGCCACCTCAGCCTGCTCAACCCTGCGGAACTCAACTACCCATACCCAGGGGTTTTGGTCCCAGCTGTCTTTGCTGTAGATAGATTCCCAAAGCGCCCCATATGCGTCTCTGGCTGACTCACCGCAAATTGGCGTGGGCCACGGCTCACAGTGATACATGGCAGTTTTAGTTAGTGGTGTTTGTAGGGTTGAATTAAGAATTCCTTCAGCTATAGCGTCTTCTTCGCTGATGTCCTGAATACGTTGAATTCGAATAGCTGTAATTTCTAAGGTGATACGGCTCGCCCAGCGGGGCATGTGGATTGAGGGTCTCCACACCTCGCCAACCATAGAGCAGTCTTCCCCGCACTCGTCTTCACTGAAAGGATTGAAGGGGTAATCGGCTCTATAGGTGACTTTGTTTTGATGGCTAAGGTGATGTGTTTCTCGCACCCATAAACGGTCACCGGGTTGGCCATGGGGACACACGGAGCCGGCAAAGCCTGCCCAGCCGCCCTCATTATTTAGTTGCTCCTCCACCTTAACCATTGATTCCACTGCGTCGCAGGCCCACCAGTGGCCACCATGAGGTGAGAGCTCGGGTTGAGGTTTCATTAACCGGCGCGTTTGGGTTTTACGGCCATCCAGAATCGCACGCACCATATCCCCATTAAATAAGATTGGTTTTTCTGCTATGGCTGGGTTAGTCATTGGAGGTTCCCGTAATCTCAGAGTTTTTAGCTAGGTGTTCTAACGCATCCTTGCATGCCAGTTCGGCTGTAAGGTTTTGTCCATAGGCTAATACGTTTGTGGCCATGAACTTATCATGCAGGGCTGCGACCCAGCCCGTAGCGTTGGTTCTATGGATATCCACCCATAGCTGCGGGTATTTATCCCTCAGCTCGTCCACTTTATTTAAAAACTCAATTACGCTGTTGACTGGAGCGGATTGCTCAGATTCAGCAAACGCCTGAAACTGCGAAAACATCCAATGCAGGAATTCATTGAATTCTGGTTCGTAGAAAGTAAACCCTTCGCTGGTTCCAGCTATTTCTGTAGCCTTTTTTCTCCACTGCTCCAGGAGGTCTTTATATATTGGGTGTGCCATTGCATATCCCTCGCTTTATTTACTTTCATTACTCAAGCCGCAAACGGATAAATAAAAACTCCCTGTACATGCAGCTCATCGGGGGGGGGTAATCTCCTTTGCAGATGCAGCCCCTTTTCTCTGTCTTCTCAATTCAGCAACTATTGCGCGTTGAACCATTTGGAATTTATCGGTATCAACTGCCACGCCTGTGGGTTTTCTGTTCTTTATCCTTTCGAATGCGGAAACAAACTTCTTAACTTCTGCAATTACTGCTGATGCTTGTTTGTTTAGTGGAAATTTTGAGATTTCCATTTGAACCCCCTTGGGGGCCCTGAACTAGCGGCCCAGGTTGGTAATTAGAATGGTGGTGGCTCATCAAACTGCTGACTGAAGTCATTTGTCCCGCCCATAGCATTTGGAGCCTGCCGGTTCTGCTGATACCTTTGGTTTTGCGGCTGGTTCTGTGATGCCATAGGGGAGGGCTGCTGATGGCCCTGCTGTGCTCCATTCTGCTGACCGTCAAGCATTTGCATTTCAGCTGCGACAATTTCGGTGGTGAAGCGGTCCTGGCCACTGTTTTTGTCTTGCCACTTCCGTGTGCGCAGTGAGCCCTCGACATAAACCTTCGCCCCTTTGCGCAGGTATTCCCCGGCTATTTCTGCAAGGCGATTAAAGAACACCACGCGGTGCCACTCTGTACGTTCCTGCTGTTGGCCGGTCTGCTTATCCTTCCAGCTTTCGCTGGTGGCTAGGCTGATGTTGGTTATGGCGCTGCCGCTGGGTGTGTACCTGGTTTCTGGGTCGTTGCCCAGGTTGCCGATCAGAATTACTTTGTTTATTCCTCTAGCCATCGTTAGTACCCCTCTTTTGCTGGCGGGAGGAGTTTGTAGTCACATATGTAATCAAACTCACTCCCAGGAGGAAGCTCCTTTACATTGGTTTTGGTCGCCACGAAAGAAACCTTGCCAACTAAAACCCCTTCAACCTCTTCATCCCAGGTGTCCTGGCAGTAATCTGGAATCTCGCCCTCTGCATGCTCCTTGGCCTCTTCCTCAGTGGAAAAAAACAAGAAGTCGCCTCCTGGGCAATACGAAAACCAAGGCTGCTCTGCAGATGGACTCGAATGCTTTTGCACAAATTCTCTGCGAGCCCTGATTGCTGCGATTTGCCTTTCCCGTTGCCTTTCCTGTTCTGGTGTCATTACTAGCTCTCCCTTTTCTTCAGCTCGCCATCGACGACGCTATAAGTGGTCAATTCTTCGGTTTTCTTATCGAAGATTTGCACCCAGCGAACAAAGGTTTCGGTTTTGGCAATATCTTGTGCCCCTTTAATGGCTGCCTCTTTAGTGGGGCGCGATTCCTTAAAGTCTTTAGCCCCACCCATTAACAGGTTGTAAGTACCGCTAAATATGGCGAATCTGTTCATTTGCCCTGTCTCCACTATTGTTTCCACTTTGCCCGCTTACGCCTCGCCTTTTGGCTTAGCTTGTTTGGCTTTCCTGCGTCGAAATTCTGCGCAGGTAGATTAATGCTGCCCCACTCTCGACCTAAAAGACTTAGTGCGAATGTGGTTGTAGATAAACCATTCCCTAAAAACATATTTCTCTCCTAAAAAATGCGCCCTATACCAGCGGCGCAAGCCTCACGCGTTAATAGTTGATCGAAATATTAGGAATAGAGCCGCGAGCAATTAACTCAACAATCTTTTGTGCGGCCTTTTCTTGGAACCCTTTGTCAATAAAGGCTTTCTTTGCAGCGTTGTTTATCTTGCGGCAGTGAGACTTGTTTGCCTCCTTGCGGCGCTGCTCTTCCTCGGCTGCGCGCTTTTCAGCTTCAACTCGCTGGCGCTCACGTTCCACAGCTTCACATTTCTCTCTTTCTGCTCGCTCGGCTGCTTCCCTGGCTTGCCGCTCAGCTCTTTCCGCCGCTTCTTTTGCTTCGCGTTCCGCACGCTCTTTGGCTTCAATGGCTGCCCGCTTTTCCTGCTCTGCCTCCTTGCGTGTACGTTCTGCCGCTTCCTGGGCGATTCGCTCCTCTCGCTCTTTGCGTTCACGCTGTTCTCGCTCCATCCGGAGCTGAGCTAATTCGGCTTGTTCTGCCTCATAGGCTTTGCGCTTTTCCAGGGCTTCGCGAAGTGTTGCCAGTGAGGCTTCTTTTGTACGAGCGGCCTGAGCTTCGAATTCTTCCCAGCCCTCGCCAATCTCTACGGATTCAATAATTGAAATGCAATGTGATAGCTCGTTAGAGTCAAGGTCAGAGCATTCGGAGGCGTAAAGCTCCATTTGGGAAATCTTGCTCTTATGTCCGTTGATTCGCTTCTCCTCAGCCTCCTCCCAGTCTGTTAGAGGCTGCCTTACCTCCGTTTTCAAATTGTCGAGATAGTCGCGCATACGCTTTCGCTCAGAATCGACCTTTTTGATTTGGGCTTTCTGATCGGCTACTAAACCCTTCCCTAAACCGTCCAGATGGGTTTTACTGCGGGCTACCTGATGAGCCATGGAGGCGATTGTTTTTCGGCCTGTTACGGTGCTGACATCAGCAACAACGGACTTTGCTTTACTGGTGATTTCTTCCAGAACTGCATCTAATCCATTACTTGCGAAAATCTGGACTGGTTGAACATCTTGAGTGGTTATTAATTCCGTGGTCATTTTTCTATCCCTGCTAAGCGGCTTTTTTACTTAGGTTGCTGCGATACTCCTCAACCAGTTTGTCGAACTTCAATAAATCAATTTCCAGCTCGTCGATGTAGTTATCGTCTCGCTCCATTTTTCGAACCGTTAGAGCCTTGCCGATTTTTTCCAGGGCAGGGCAGTACAAAACAAAGTGCCACCATTTGCGCCCGGTTAACCACATGCAGCCTTGAATCTGGTCTTTGAATTCGTCGAGATTTTCATCAAGCAAGATGGTCCGAAGGCGCTCAGGAGAAACCAAGCATTTATACTCGCTGCCACCATCCTCACCGATTAAGCCGTCTGCACTGGCTCCAAATTTGCGGTCATCAGTTAGCACCAGCCCGGTCTGCTCGATAAACGTATCTATTTGGTCTTCGTGGGCCGCACGGGCTTCTGGCTCTAATTCGTTGCCGCGTTTCATTGCCCAGGTCTGGAAGCCTCCGTCCAGGGGTTCACCGCTGATGCGCTCTACAGCCAAGCGAAATGCGTAGTCGTGAGCGGCTGCGGTGAAGTCACCTTTGTTTTTCCCGCTTTTTAAGCGCTTACGGACTTCAGAGAAGTTACTGGCGGTGATGGCTCCGGCGCGCTCGCGGTGCCACTCCTTAGAGCCTTGTTCGACTTTGCAGATAATCATTGCTGCACTCCTTGTGCTCGGTTTTCTTGAAGATATTTCATTGCGCGGTTGAATCTGTCCGCGGGCAGTTGGTTGATGTTCTGAATCCCAGCTGAGTTGCAAAATTGCTGTTCATTAATTCCGGCCATTCGCATAGCGTTGCGGAGCTGCTGGATTTGCTGGGGAGATACGTTGTTTACATTGGCGGGGGGCACTCCGTCTGTATCCTCGCCTTTAATCGTGATATCCAATAGTGCGCCGTAGACATAACGCTTCCCGTATGAGACGGAGCTACCTATTGATTGGACGTTGTTTTTACTTCCGCTACCATCTGCTGGCAGCGTTATCTCGGTTTCTTCCCTGTGCCCCTGGCTGTGCATTAAAATTCCAGAAATACAAACGTCACGCTCGGTATTTTTTATCCTGAAACTAACTGCAAATCCGTATTTCTTTAAGAATGGTTTGCATGCCTCTTGGATATCGTCAAGTTTTGCAAACTTGCTGCGGAGAGTACCTTTAACAATAATTTCGCCGTTCTTATCTATAACTGGTAACTCTGCCTGCATCTGAGCCATTGCTGTATTGAATGCTTGCTCTGCGTTGCGGTTCATAATCCGCTCTTGCATATCCAGAAGGCGTTCTAGCTTGTCGATATCTGCTTCTGGATTTGCTGCTACACGCTCGATAACAGCGAGCACTTGTGTGGCTTCAGAGGCTGGCTGAGCAGGAGCCGGTTGTGACTCTGGCTTTACCATTATTTGATTTGATTCAGACATTTTGCTCACTCCCGTTATTAGAGGGGTGCCAGTTTTTAAGCCGGCTCCAATTCCTCTGTAGACTCCTCACAAACAAACTCACCACTCTCGTTCAGCGAATACCATTTGTTTGGTTCGATTTCTCCGTGTCCTGCAATTGCTGCCCGAATGTGAATCAGCTCTCCTTCGTCATCTCGATAGCAGAGGACAATGGCGCTACCCTCAGAGGCGCGAGCTTTACTTTCAGCGCCTACTGCAATCGCAACTGAGTGCTGGCCTTCAACTTCGGCTGCGCTCTGGTCTCCGGTGTTAGTGGCTGCGCTCCAGTTTCCGGTGTTAGTGGCTGCGCT
>NZ_JBGMEK010000041.1:0-44270 GCF_041447265.1 Microbulbifer epialgicus | reverse complement strand
GGAGTTTTTAAACAATTGGTTGTAATCGGGCTAGGGCTCCAGCGGCAAAAAAGAAGCTGCTGGTGGTCTGGCTCGCTCTAAACTCTAGGTATTAGATATATCAGTAATTTTAGTTGCAACATCCAACATTCGATTTGCAAAGCCCCACTCATTATCAAACCAGATTAAAATCTTCACCAGCTTCCCTCCTGCAACCCGGGTCTGACTGGCATCGATAATTCCCGAGCGCGGATCGTGATTAAAGTCGCAGGAAGCGAGGGGTTCTTCGGTAAAGCCGAGTACGCCTTTAAATTCTGTTGCGGCTGTGGATTTCAGTAAAGAATTGACTTCACTTTGGCTCACATTTTTTTGTAATTGCACAGACAGATCAATGGCGGAGACATTGACCGTGGGTACGCGCATGGCCTGAGCTTCAAATTTCCCATATAAGTGCGGCAGTATGCGCTCGATACCTCGGGCCAGAGCTGTGTCGACAGGAATAATTGAAGTAACGGCGGAACGGGTTTTTCTTAAATCGGTGTGATGGTAGGCATCGCTCACCGGTTGGTCGTTCATGGCTGAGTGGATGGTGGTTAAAACTCCAGCTTCAATGCCAAATGCCTGATCCAGTGCTGCGATTACCGGCACGCTGCAATTGGTGGTGCAGGAGGCTGCAGAAATAATTGTCTCATTGCCGTTTATAGTGTGATCGTTTACGCCGTAAACAATAGTGGCATCCACATCGCGGCTGGCGGGCTGAGAAAATAAAACTTTCTTTGCTCCAGCGGCCAAGTGTATCTCGGCGTATCTGCGCTCTTTGAAGCTGCCAGTACACTCGAGCACAATATCAATGTTTTCCTGCTTCCAGTCCAGGTCTTCCAATCGTTCACAGTGTGTCACCGCAATACGATCGCCATTGACCACCAGAGTGTCATTTTCTACAGAGACTTCACCAGCGAAACGTCCGTGAACCGAATCGTATTTTGTTAAGTGGCCGATAGTGGCGCAGTCTGCCAGCTCATTAATGGCTGCAATCTGCAGAGTATCGCGGGCGCCGGATTCGTAGAGGGCGCGCAGAACAGAGCGGCCGATACGGCCATAACCATTGATAGCGAGTCTGGTCGTCATAGCAGTACTGTCAGATAGGAATTATGGAGCACGCCAAGCGCTCCCCCAGTAAACAACTGTGGGGAGCGTTCAGTTAAAGTGCTGAATTATTTCAGCAGCTTCTCGACGGTTTCGGCCACGTTGTCTACGGTAAAGCCGAAGTGTTGCATCAACTCGCCACCGGGGGCGGATTCACCGAAGGTGCTCATGCCGATAATTTCGCCATCAAAGCCGACGAACTTGTACCAGTAGTCTTTGTGGCTGGCTTCAACTGCTAGGCGTGCACGCACAGCAGAGGGTAGTACAGATTCGCGGTAGGACTCATCCTGTTCCATAAAGGCTTCGGCGCAAGGCATGGAGACTACGCGAACTTTCTTGCCGGCGAGTTTTTCCTGTGCGGCCATGGCCAGCTCGACCTCAGAACCGGTAGCAATAATGATTGCCTCGGGAGTGCCTTCGCAGTCGGATAGCACATAGCCACCTTTTTCAATTTGCGCCAGCTGAGCGGCATCGCGCTCCTGTGGTGCCAGTCCCTGACGGCTGAATACCAGGGTGCTGGGCCCTTGCTTACGTGCGATAGCCATCTTCCAGCTCACTGCAGATTCAGTGGCATCACAGGGACGCCAAGTGTGCAGGTTAGGCGTTGAGCGCAGGGCACTGAGTTGCTCTATCGGCTGGTGAGTAGGGCCGTCTTCGCCAAGACCGATAGAGTCGTGGGTGTAGACAAAAATGACGCGTTGTTTCATCAGTGCGGCCATGCGCACGGCATTGCGCGCATATTCCATAAACATCAGGAAGGTTGCACCATAGGGTACGAAACCGCCGTGCAGGGCGATGCCATTCATCATGGCGCTCATGCCGAACTCGCGTACGCCATAGAAGATGTAGTTGCCGGAGGCATCTTCAGCGCTCACGCCTTTGGAACCAGACCAGATGGTGAGGTTGGAGCCGGCTAAGTCGGCCGAGCCGCCGAGGAACTCGGGTAGCAGTGGACCATAGGCATTCAGCGCATTCTGGCTCGCCTTACGCGAAGCAATTTTCTGTGCATCTTCCTGGCACTGTTTGATGTATTCATCGGCTTTCACCAGGAAGTCGGCCGGAAGCTCACCGCTCATACGGCGTTCGAATTCGGCGGCCAGCTCCGGGAACTCTTCACGGTAGTCTGCCAGGATATCGTTCCACTCATCCTCCTGGGCCTCACCTTTGGCCTTGCCATCCCAAGCGGCATAGATATCTTCGGGCAGCTCGAAAGGTGCGTGAGCCCAGCCAATGGTCTCGCGTACCAGGGCAATTTCATCGTGACCCAGTGGTGCGCCGTGACATTCTTCACGACCCTGCTTGTTCGGGGAGCCGAAGCCGATCACTGTTTTACAGCAGATGATGGTGGGCTTGTCAGTAACTGAACGGGCCGCTTCAATTGCGGCCTTAATGGCACCGGCGTCGTGGCCATCTACATTGGGGATTACGTGCCAGCCATAGGACTCGAAGCGTTTGGGCGTGTCGTCGGTAAACCACCCCTCTACCTCGCCATCGATGGAGATACCATTGTCATCATAGAAGGCGATCAGCTTGCCCAGGCCCAGGGTGCCGGCCAGGGAGCAGGCTTCGTGGGAGACGCCCTCCATCAGGCAGCCATCGCCCAAAAATACATAGGTGTGGTGGTCGACCAGCTCGTAACCGGGACGGTTAAATTGAGCCGCGAGTACTTTCTCGGCCAGTGCCATACCCACGGCATTGGTAATGCCCTGGCCGAGGGGGCCGGTAGTGGTCTCAACACCGGGCGCATAACCGTACTCCGGGTGACCTGGGGTCTTGGAGTGCATTTGGCGGAACTTCTTCAGCTCTTCAATCGGTAAGTCGTAGCCGGATAGGTGCAGCAGGGAATACAGCAGCATAGAGCCGTGGCCGTTGGAGAGCACAAAGCGGTCGCGATCGGCCCACTCGGGGTTTGCCGGGTTGTGCTTCAGGTAGTCATTCCACAGCACTTCGGCGATATCCGCCATACCCATAGGCGCACCCGGGTGGCCGCTGTTGGCTTTCTGGACCGCATCCATGGACAGGGCGCGAATGGCGTTGGCCATGTCTGTGCGAGAGGGAGTAGAAGACATAGGAAGAGCTCTCTGGTTTTCGGGTAGGCCGCGGTGCCGCTCTATAGGCAATTTCCCGCGACGACAAAATGGGGGCGTATTTTCCCGTAAAGACCTGTCCCACGCAAAGGCTTGCTGGAAAAATTGCCATTGAGTGCGGCAGCAATTTCCCGTGTTAGTGTCTTTAAATCGATCATGGCTATCTGCATCAAAATAATTTTATAAAGCTATATCAAAATATTTTGATATTGTGCTCGGTGCCTGCTAGACTCATCCGCATGCCTGAATCCCAGCCCATCCATGAATCCAGCCCCGGCACGGAAATTCCGCAGTTGGCGGCGATGCTGAAGGCCGCAGGAGATCCCCTGCGGCTCGAGATATTGCGCTTGCTCAGCCAGGACTCCTACAGCGTGCTGGAACTGTGTCGCATTTTCGACCTGCGTCAGCCGGCCCTGAGCCACCATCTGAAAGTGCTTGCTCAAGCTGGGTTGGTGAGCAAGCACCGCGAAGGCAATAACATCTTTTATAGGCGCACAAGTAGCACTCCGCTGCTTGCGCAATTGTTTGCGAGTCTGGATCTGCTGCCCCTGTCCGAGGCTCGGATTGAATCAGTGGCGCGAATCTCTGAAGAACGCGCTGAGGCCTCGCGCCGTTTCTTTGCGGATTATGGCAATTGTTTCCGTGAACAGCAGGAGCTGATTGCCAGCTATAGCGTGTATGGGCCCCAGGTAGCAGAGCTGCTCAATGTGGGGCGCCATGCACTGGAGGTGGGCCCTGGAGAAGGGGAGTTTTTGCAGGAATTGTCATTACGATTCGGCACTGTGACAGCGCTAGACCTGTCATCGGCCATGTTGGCGCGCGCCCAGGCTTTTGCCGATGAACAGGGACTCGACAATATTGAGTTTGTCTGTAGCGATACCCGCGCTGCGGCGGCGCGCCCAGCCAGTGCGGATACTATTGTGGTGAATATGGTGCTGCATCACACCCCAGACCCTGCACAGATTTTCAACGATCTGCAAAATGCTATGAAGAGTGGCGGCCAGCTATTGGTGGCGGAGCTTCAAGAGCATAGCCAGGACTGGGCCAGAGAGGCTTGCGGTGATTTGTGGCTGGGATTTGCTCCAGAGCAGTTGAGCGACTGGGCACAGAGTGCCGGATTACAAGATGGGCGCAGTGTCTACAGCGCCCTGCGCAACGGTTTCCAGATCCAGATACGAGAATTTGTTAAACCTTGACGGCAACTGATACGTATTGTCAGAACCAGAATTTTCTAACCGCCCGCGGCGGAATAAATGGAGACTCTCACATGAGTGAATACAGATTGTTTACATCGGAATCCGTGTCCGAAGGGCATCCGGATAAGATAGCCGATCAGATTTCCGACGCGGTATTGGACGCTTTACTGGCTCGCGATAAACAAGCCCGCGTGGCTTGTGAAACTCTGGTGAAAACTGGGATTGCAGTGATTGCCGGGGAGATTTCCACTTCTGCCTGGGTTGACCTGGAGGAGTTGGTGCGCAAGGTAATTACCGGCATCGGCTACACCTCTTCCGATGTGGGTTACGATGGTGAGACTTGTGGTGTGATCAATGTGATCGGCAAGCAGTCTGTCGATATCGCCCAGGGTGTCGATCGCGCCAAGCCGGAAGATCAGGGGGCCGGTGACCAGGGTTTGATGTTTGGTTATGCAACCAATGAAACCCCAACCTTTATGCCGGCGCCGATTTACTATTCCCACCGCTTGGTGGAGCGCCAGGCGGAAGCGCGCAAGTCCGGTCTGCTGCCATGGCTGCGCCCGGACGCCAAGAGCCAGCTGACTTTCCGCTATGACGAACAGGGTCGCCCCTGTGCGATTGATGCGGTAGTGCTCTCCACCCAGCACAACCCGGATGTCAGCCAGGCCGATCTGCGCGAAGCCGTGATGGAATTGATTGTGTATCATACGCTGCCGGTGGAATGGTTGCATAAGGATACCAAGTTCCATATCAATCCAACCGGTAACTTTGTTATTGGCGGCCCTGTAGGCGACTGTGGTCTCACCGGGCGTAAAATTATTGTGGATACCTACGGCGGCTCCGCACGTCACGGCGGCGGTGCCTTCTCTGGCAAGGATCCTTCCAAGGTGGATCGTTCCGCAGCCTACGCTGGTCGCTATGTGGCGAAAAATATCGTTGCTGCCGGGCTGGCCAAGCGTTGCGAGATTCAGGTTTCCTATGCCATCGGTGTGGCCGAGCCCACCTCTGTTGCTATCGACACTTTTGGCACCGGCATTATTCCAGAGGAAAAGCTGGTTGAGCTGGTGCGTGAGAATTTCGATCTGCGTCCTTTCGCCATTTCCAAGTCCCTCGACTTGTTGCACCCCATGTATCAGCTGACAGCGGCTTATGGCCACTTCGGGCGTGACCCCTTCACCCATACCTATAACTGGGTGGACAGCAACGGCCAGGAGCGCAGTGAGACCTTCACCGCTTTCCCCTGGGAAAAAACCGACAAGTTAGACACCCTGCGTGCTCAAGCCGGGCTTTAATTTCTCTTTATCAAATAGTGGTCCCAGATCGGGGGCCACTCGATCGGAAGCGATGTAGAGCTCCAAAGTAAAATAACTTCACTGGACCTGAAAAGAATGAATCAGATGAGTACTGAATTTAAAGATTTTAAAATTGCAGATATTTCCCTGGCTGAGTGGGGCCGTCGTGAGATAGAAATCGCCGAGGGTGAAATGCCAGCGTTGATGACTTTGCGTGAAAAGTATCGAGCAGAGCAGCCGTTGGCAGGCGCACGCATTATGGGGTGTATCCATATGACCATCCAGACTGCGGTTCTAATTGAAACCCTGGTCGCCCTGGGTGCCGAGGTGCGCTGGTCCTCCTGTAATATATTCTCAACCCAGGACCATGCGGCGGCTGCTATTGCCGCGAGTGGAGTTCCGGTATTTGCCTGGAAAGGTGAGACAGAGGAAGAGTATGAATGGTGCCTGGAGCGCACCGTCGGCGCCGATGTTGCCGGCTGGCAGCCGAATATGATTCTTGATGATGGTGGCGATCTCACTGAACTATTACATCGTAAATACTCCGATATTCTCGATAACTGCCATGGTATCAGTGAAGAGACCACGACCGGCGTGCACCGTTTGCAGGACATGCTGCGTGAAGGCACCTTGAAGGTGCCGGCGATTAACGTAAACGATTCTGTAACCAAGAGTAAAAACGACAATAAATACGGTTGTCGTCACAGCCTGAACGATGCCATCAAGCGTGCCACCGACCACCTGCTAGCCGGTAAGAAAGCACTGGTTATCGGTTACGGTGATGTAGGTAAAGGCTCCGCGGCCTCCCTGCGTCAGGAAGGCATGATTGTAAAAGTATCTGAGGTAGACCCCATATGTGCCATGCAGGCCTGTATGGACGGCTTTGAACTGGTATCCCCCTACATTGACGGTATCAATACTGGTACCGCGGAAGATATCAATAAGGAGTTGCTGGCCAACACCGATCTGATCGTGACCACCACCGGCAATGCCAATGTATGCGATGCACATATGCTCTCAGCCCTGAAGAGTGGTGCTGTAGTGTCCAATATTGGCCACTTTGACAACGAAATTGACACCGCCTTTATGCGCAAGAACTGGGTGTGGCAGGAAGTGAAACCCCAGGTACATAAAGTGGTGCGCAACAGTGAAGCCAATGATCACTTACTGCTGCTGTCCGAAGGCCGCCTGGTAAATCTTGGCAATGCCACTGGTCATCCCAGCCGTATTATGGATGGCTCTTTCGCCAACCAGGTACTTGCACAAATTCACTTGTTTGAAGAGAAGTTTGCCGACCTGCCTGCAGATCAAAAAGTATCTGCATTGTATGTGAAAGTACTGCCTAAGCGCCTCGACGAAGAAGTCGCTCGCTACATGGTTGAAGGTTTCGGCGGTGTAATCACCCGCATGACTGAAGAGCAGGCCAAATATATCGGTGTTTCCGTGGACGGTCCGTTCAAACCAGAAAGTTATAAATACTAAAATCCTCATAGTAAGGTGCCGGCGTGCCGGCACCTTACTTTCGGAGGGTCTGGAAAATAACATGAAAAACTCCATTCGCATCAGTTTCGAATTTTTCCCACCAAAAACCCCCGAAGGACGCGCAAAGCTGTATAAAACCCGCGAAGCTTTACAGGTATTTAATCCCGAATTTTTCTCTGTCACCTATGGCGCAGGTGGCACTACTCGAGAGACCACCTCGAATATTGTGACGGATATGCGCCGCGATGGGATCTCCATCGCACCGCATTTATCGTTCGGTGGCGATACTGAAGAGGCGATTCTCGAACTTTTGAATTTATATCGAGAGGCCGGTGTAAATCGAATCGTTGCCTTGCGCGGTGATATGCCTTCAGGGATGGGCGCGGTTGCTCAACTGGTCTATGCGAATGAACTGGTAGCTTTTATCCGCCGCCATACCGGTGATTACTTCCACCTGGAAGTTGCCGCCTACCCGGAAATACATCCGGAATCCAATAGCTATGATGATGATATACGCTATCTAAAAGGTAAATTTGAAGCCGGTGCAAATAGTGCATTAACGCAGTATTTCTATAATCCAGATTCGTATTTTTATTTTATTGATCAGTGCGAGAAGGCTGGCATTGATGCACCAATTTATCCGGGGATCATGCCAATTATCAATTTTGATAATTTAGTGCGCTTTTCCCGCAATTGCGGTGCTGAAATTCCGCGTTGGTTAAAAAAGCGCATGGAGAGCTATAGAGACCCAGAGGATGTTCGTAAGTTAGGCCTCGAACTGGTTACGGATTTATGTGAAACACTTCTGGAAGGCGGTGCGCCTGGATTGCACTTTTATACGATGAATCAAGTGGATGCTTCTGCACATGTATTGAGCTCTTTAGGGTTGGGTGCTCAATAGGGTTTCTCTCTTATTTGATTATTTAACTAGCCACAGGGAAGGGCCAGTAGAAATTAGCATGTATTGGGAATTTGATAGTGCGGAAATACTGCCCTCCTTCAGAACCATTTCTGTCCGAAGTTTATAAAGATACTTCTATACTGGTTTTGAATAAACCAAGTGGTCTTCTCAGCGTGCCGGGTCGAGATCCCGCCAATAAAGATAGTTTGGCCAGTCGAGTCCAGCAGCGCTACTCGGAAGCCTTGATTGTCCATCGCCTGGACATGGATACATCAGGACTTGTGGTGATGGCACGTGGCCCTGAGATTCACAGAAAACTCAGTACCCTTTTTCAAAATCGTGAAGTTAATAAAACCTATCTGGCTCGAGTTTGGGGGGTTCCTGAAGCGGAATCTGGTGAAGTAAACCTGCCGCTTATTTGCGATTGGCCAAATAGGCCGAGGCAAAAAGTGGATTTCGAAGTAGGTAAACCTTCCCTAACCTATTGGGAGAAAGTATCCATCTCAGAAAGTAGCAGTTTAATTCGCTTAAAACCTGTTACTGGGCGTTCACATCAATTACGGGTGCATATGCAGGCGATAGGCCATCCGATCTTGGGTGACCCTTTTTATGCTTCTTCTGAAGCATTAAGTGCAGCCCCAAGGCTATTGCTTCATGCCAATGAGCTTGATTTTGATCATCCCGATACAGGAGAGAAACTGCATTTTTCCATTCCTCTACCAGTATCTTTCAGTGCGGGGCAAGAAAGAGCCTACTTCTGAATCTTATTAAAAATTTATATATTCAATATCTGACTTGACGAGATACTCTGATACAGAGCAATATTGCGCCGCCCGCACCAAGCTGTTTAGTTTTGGTGATTTGTCTTTTTTAATTTCAGGATTTAGTAGTGATTAAAAGAATATTTACAGTATGTGCTTTTGCAGGGGCTTTTACTTTGGCAGGCTGTGCCACAATATTTGATGGCGCTAACCAGGATATCATCGTTTCTACCTTAAACGATAATTCCCCAGAGCAAACACGCTGCAATATTAAAAATGAAGAGGGAGAGTGGCGTGTCATTGCCAATACAACTTCAGTTATCCATAAAGATGGCAACCAGTTACAAGTAGAGTGTGAGAATGAGAGTCAGAAGGGCACAGGTAGTGCAAGCCCCAGCTTTCAGGCGCAGTGGCTGCTACTGGATCTCGTTTGGGACGGGTGCATACTGACAGCTTCTTGCATTATTGATGGAGTAAATAATGCATTTTATAAATACCCATCCTCAGTAATGGTAAATATGGCTGAGAAATCAGAAGTTGTGCCAGAGGTTAAACCGCAAGGCGAGTTAAAAGAAAAATAGCCTTGTTTTCTTCCTTTTTAAAAGAAAAACGGCCCTCCAGAGGACCGTTTTTCTGTAAGTATTTGTAGTTGGTTAATTATTTCTTTTTGTTCATGGCCGCAGCCAGAATATCCCCCATACTACCACGGCCACTAGCCTGGCTACCCTTCTGTTGGCGATTGCCCTGCTGCTTATTGTAGCGTTGAGCCTGGCGGCTTTCTCTCTGATCACCTTTCTTAACCCCACCACTGCCCTGCTCGCCGGGCTCATCCGACAGGCGCATGGAGAGGCCAATACGTTTACGCGCTACATCCACTTCCATCACTTTTACTTTTACAATATCGCCGGCTTTAACCACCTCATGGGGATCTTTAACGAACTTTTCTGAGAGTGCGGAGATATGCACCAAGCCGTCCTGGTGAACGCCGATATCCACAAACGCGCCGAAATTGGTGACATTGGTAACCGTACCTTCGAGCACCATGGCCGGGCGCAGGTCTTTGATTTCTTCCACGCCCTCTTCAAAGCGAGCAGTGCGGAATTCCGGGCGCGGGTCACGGCCAGGTTTCTCTAGTTCGGCGATGATATCGGTAACGGTGGGGACACCGAATTTCTCATCGGTATAGTCCGCTGGGTTTAGGCGACGCAGGAAGGCGGAGTCGCCGATCAGGCTGTTGATCTCGCGGCTGCTTTTCTCGGCAATGCGCTTAACCACGATGTAGGACTCCGGGTGTACACCGGATTTATCCAGGGGGTTATCGCCGTTGTTAATACGCAGGAAGCCGGCGGCCTGTTCGAAAGCCTTGGGCCCCAGGCGCGGCACTTCCATTAGCTGTTTGCGATTTTTAAAGGCACCGTTTTGGTCGCGATAGCTGACGATATTGCTGGCGATAGAAGCAGTCAGACCGGAAACCTTGGCCAGCAGTGGTGCCGAGGCGGAGTTCAGTTCGGCACCGACACCGTTTACACAGTCTTCCACGACTGCGTCGAGGGAGCGAGCCAACTGTGTCTGGGACACATCGTGTTGGTACTGACCAACACCAATGGATTTGGGTTCGATCTTCACCAGTTCCGCCAGTGGGTCCTGCAGGCGGCGGGCGATAGAGATAGCACCGCGAATAGTCACGTCCAGGTCAGGGAATTCCCGCGCGGCAAACTCAGAGGCGGAGTACACGGAGGCACCGGCCTCGTTCACCACTACTTTCTGTGCGCTGAGTTTGTATTGCTTGATAGTCTCGCCTACAAACTTATCGGTCTCACGGCTGGCGGTGCCGTTGCCAATAGCGATCAGGCCCACATTATATTTGTTGCATAGGGCTGCGATGACAGCAGCGGATTCCTGGTGTCGGTTTTGCGGTGGATTGGGGAAGATAGCGGTGTGGTCAAGCATTTTGCCGGTAGCATCTACTACAGCCACTTTAACCCCGGTGCGCAGACCTGGGTCCAGGCCGATAGTGGCCTTTTGCCCGGCAGGTGCCGCCAGTAACAAGTCTTTAAGGTTGCGGGAGAATACCTTGATGGCCTCTTCTTCCGCTTTTTCCCGCAGCCCGCCAAGCAGGTCGGTTTCCAATGCGGTGAGCAGTTTGATACGCCAAGTCCAGCGCACCACTTCGCCGAGCCACTTATCTGCAGCGCGTCCTTCATCGCTAATATCGAAGTGTCTCGCAATCATGGTTTCACAGGGGTGGCCGGCGGTGGGAGAAGCCCCCTCTTCTTCCGGCAAGCCCACGCTGATAGCGAGGATGCCCTCATTGCGGCCGCGGAAAATTGCCAGAGCGCGGTGGGAGGGAACCTTGGACCAGTCTTCTGCATACTCGAAGTAATCGCGGAACTTGGCCCCCTCTTCTTCTTTACCATCCAGCAGTTTGGATTTGACCTGCCCATCTCGTTTGAGGAAATCGCGCAGCTTGCCCAGAAGCTCGGCATCCTCGGCGAACCGTTCCATCAGGATAAATTTGGCCCCGTCCAGGGCAGCCTTGATGTCCTTCACTTGTAAGGAGGTGTCTTCGCTATCTGTGTTGAGATATTGCTGAGCTTCTACTGCAGGGTCTAGGCTGGGATCGTTAATCAGGGCATCGGCCAATGGTTCCAGGCCCGCCTCGATGGCAATTTGTCCTTTGGTGCGACGCTTGGGTTTGTAGGGAAGGTAGAGGTCTTCGAGGCGGTTCTTGGTGTCGGCACTGTTGATCTGTTGTGCCAGTTCCGGTGAGAGCTTGCCCTGTTCATCAATACTTTTGAGGATGGCTGCGCGGCGCTCTTCCAACTCGCGCAGGTAGCGCAGGCGATCTTCCAGGTTGCGTAATTGGGTGTCATCCAGGGCCCCTGTCACTTCCTTCCGGTAGCGGGCGATAAATGGCACAGTGGCGCCTTCATCGAGCAGGGATACTGCGGCCGTGACCTGTTGTGGGCGTACATTGAGTTCTTCGGCGATGCGAACGTTGATATCCAGCATTTGATGTTTACATCCATTTTCCGGGGGGTTCGTACTTTTAGGAGCGGCGTTTGACCGGGAAATAGCCTATCGGTTTCCTTGGCTTTGTGTGGCCTGGCTGTCTCTCCTACTACGGTAAATTGGGTTGGCATTATGCGTTACCAGGACGCTGTGAGGAAGGTTTGCGGTAGGGCACAAACTCATGCGGCAACCTGCATCCAAATACACGCTTATCCGCGTCGAAGACCTGTAGAATGCGCGCTAATTAAAATTTGACCAGTTTCGGTCACGAGAATTGGGGTAGAGAGTGCCTGTGAACGTTTCGAACAAGAACAAGCTATTACTTACCGTTATGATTGTTGGGGCCGCAGCCATTACTGCGCTGGTGTACCTCAAGCCCAAGCCTGAAGAAAAGCCACCGGAAGCCGTTGTGCCGCCAGTCGCCGATGTGCTCTATGTGGAGCCGGGTCGCCAGACATTATTAGTACCCAGCCAGGGCACGGTACACGCCCGTCATGAAATTGAAGTGGTGGCTCGTGTCGGCGGTGTAATTGAAAGCGTGGCAGATGCCTTTGTACCCGGCGGTTTCTTTTCTGAAGGGGAGCCTCTGCTCAAGTTCGAACAGGCCGACTACGTTTATAAAGTGACTCGCGCCGAGTCACAATTGGCCGATGCCAAATCCGCGCTTGCACAGGAGCAGGGCCGCGCCAAGCAGGCCAAGCGAGAGTGGCGTGATCTGGGTAGTGATGCTGCAAACGCCCTGTTCCTGCGCAAGCCCCACCTGGCCGCAGCGGAAGCTGCAGTAGCTGCAGCCGGTGCGGATCGCGATCAAGCCAAACTGGACCTGAAACGCACAACAGTTACTGCGCCTTTTGCCGGTCGTGTAGTAGAAACCTATGTCGACCTGGGACAGTACATCACCCCCGGCACCAAGCTGGCAAAAATCCACAGTACCAGTATCGCTGAGGTACGCCTTCCCCTCACTGATCAGCAGTTGGCTCTGCTCGACCTGCCGTTGGGTAAATCCATTGAAAATGGTCCGGTTGTGCGGCTTCAAGCAGTAGTGGCCGGGCGTGATCGCGAGTGGCGCGCACAGCTGGTTCGCACCGAGGCGAGCATCGACCCCAACAGCCGCTTTATCTTTGCCGTAGCTCAGGTACAGAATCCCTATGAGGGTGATGCACCACTAATGAATGGTCTGTTTGTGGAAGCGGATATCGCAGGCAGAACTTTTGATGATGTGGTGGAACTGCCCCGCCAGGCTCTACACGAAGGAGACCACCTGCTGGTTCTGAACGAAGAGAGCAGCCTCGTTTTTATAGAAGTGGAATTGCTGCAAACTGTCGGTGACAAGGTCTGGCTGCGTGGCGATATTGCCGCTGGTGATCGAGTCGTGGTTTCCAGCCTGGGTTATTCCCGCGAGGGTATGGCGCTTACCGCTAATCCCCTGAATGAAAAGCCGGCCGGTCTGCTCGACAGTGTCGAAAGTAACTCTGAAGAGACCACAGCGGCGAGTGACTCTGCAGTGACCAATGCATCTCAGGGAGGCCACTGATGAACGGCATCATTCCCTGGTTTACACGCAACAGCAAGGCCGCCAATTTGTTGATGATTATGATTATCATCGGCGGTATTTTTGGTATCAGCGGTATAGATCGCGAAGTTTTCCCGACGATTCAACCAGGTATTATCGAGGTCGATATCTCCTTTCCAGGCGCCGGTCCGGCAGAAGTCGAACAGCAGGTTACCTTGCGTGTGGAGGAGGCGATTTCCGAAGTAAAGGGTATCAAGGAGATAAATTCCGCCTCTCGACGGGGGCATTCTGCAGTAGATATCCAGGCAGTGGATGGTTATGACCAGCTACGCCTGCTCAACGATATCAAGGTACAGGTGGATAGTATCAATACCTTCCCAGAGGGGATTGAGCGCCCGGTAATCCATCTGACAGAGTGGGATGCTCAGCTGATGATGATCGCAGTGGGTGGTCCTGTGTCTGAGCGCCAGCTCAAGGAGACCACACTGGATCTTCGCGACAAGCTCACTCTGATTCCTGGAGTGCGCCGAGTGGATGTTTGGGGTGACCGCCCGGATGAACTTTCGATAGAAGTTTCTGAGGTGGATTTGCGCCGCTACAACCTTAGTTTTAACGATGTGGCCAATGCGGTGCGCAGCTCCTCCCTGGATTTGCCCGCGGGTATGGTTCGCTCAGATCGCGGTGATATTCAGGTGCAAACCCGCGGTCAGGCATATACCGCTGAGGATTTTGAGCGTATTCCGGTAATCAGCCGTGCCGACGGCTCAGTACTGCTGCTGCGCGATGTGGCGACAGTGCGTGACGGCTTTGAGGAAAACAGCAACGTTATCCTTTTTAATGGCAACCCGGCCATGAACCTGCGTGTGACCCAGGGTGAACCGCTGGATGTAGTGGGCACCGCTGAGCGTATCAAGGCCTTTATGGAGGAGGCCCGGACCCAGTTGCCACCGGGTATGGAATTCGATATCTGGTTCGATTTCTCCAAGGCATTTGAAGGTCGTATGAGCCTGCTCACCGGGAACGCGTTGGGCGGTTTTGCCATGGTCTTTATTATGCTGATGTTGTTCCTGCGGCCAGCGCTGGCGTTGTGGGTGACTGTGGGAATTGTTGTTGCATTCCTCGGTGCCCTCTGGCTGTTGCCAGTCACCGGTGTCAGCCTGAATATGCTGTCGTTATTCGCCTTCCTGCTAATTCTCGGGATTGTGGTGGACGATGCGATTATTGTGGGAGAGGCGGTACATGCCGCCCATGACCGGGGCATTACTGGTCTTGCGGCTGCAGAGGCGGGAGTAAAGCAGGTTTCTGCCCCGGTGATCTTCGCTGTGACCTCTACCATGGTCTTCTTTATTCCGATGCTGTTCCTGCCGGGTTATACGGCACAACAGATGCTGGCCTTGCCGGTGGTGGTGCTGTTGTGCCTGGCTTTTTCCCTGGTGGAGTCTTTGCTGATCCTGCCGGCACATCTGGTGGGTATGAAGCCTGAGAAGCCGGCGAAGTCGAAAGCGGGCATCAAGCTGCAGAAGCTGCGCGGATATTTTGCCGGTGCAATGAAAACCGCTGGCGACAAGTACTACCTACCGTTATTGAAAAAGTCTCTGGGTAATAGCCGTACCACGGTAATGGCATTCTTATTGGCCTTGGGCCTGGCGGTTACGGTGTTTATGAGTGGCTATGTCGGCTCCTCTTTCTCACCGCAGGTACCATCGGATTTACTGGAATTAAAGGCGACTATGGCCTCTGGCGAGCCTTTCCACGAGTCAGAGCGCGTGATGGAGCAGGTGCTGGCCGCGGCAGACAAGCTTGCCACTGACGAGGAAATGCTGAAGCAAAACAAGGGCGAACCCTTTGTTGAAAACTCTTTGGTATTCAACTGGCGCGGTAATATTTATGTGATATTACAGCTCACTGAAGGTGAATTGCGCGATGTAACATCCAAGTCTCTGGCACTGCGCTGGCGAGAGTTGATTGGCGAACTGCCCGCGAGTGTCGAAGAGATGGATATTGCCTCAACCATTAATAATGGTGGTAACGGTATGAGCCTGAACTTGAGCACGGCCTCCGGGGATATGGCTGAATTACGCGCCGCTGCAGATGCCGTTAAGGAAAAGCTGGATACCTACACTGGTGTCTACGATGTGCGTGACAACCTCACCAGCGCCCGCCGCGATATTGAGATACAGCTGAAGCCCTACGCCACTACTATGGGCGTTAATCTGGCGGATGTAGCCAGGCAGGTGCGTCAGGGTTTCTACGGCGAAGAGGTACAGCGTATTCCCCGAGGCCGTGAGGATGTGAGAGTAATGGTGCGCTATCCGCAAGAGGAGCGTGCCAGCGAAGAGCAGATGGATCGCATCCGCATTCGCACAGCGGAGGGGGAGGTGCCCTTTTCTGCAGTGGCAGATGCGGTTTATGTGCCGGGTTATACCACCATCCGTCGCAACAACCGAGAGCGCACCGTGCGGGTCTTTGCAGAGATTACTCCAAACACCTCAACTGCACAGGAAATCCTCAAGGATATGCGTGAGAATTTGGTGCCCGAGCTAGAGCGTAAGTTTCCTGGCTTCTCCCTGAGAACCGCCGGTGAAATGCAGGAGGAAGAGGAGTTTAATGGTGCAATTATGGCATTCTTTGTACTGTCGCTGTTTGCCATCTATGCGCTCTTGGCCATTGCTTTCCGTTCCTACTCGCAGCCGTTGCTGATTCTCACTGCAGTGCCGTTTGGTTTCTTCGGAGCGGTAGTTGGGCACCTGTTGATGGGGCATAACATTAGCATTATGTCCATGCTCGGGTTCCTTGCTGCAGCCGGGGTAGTTGTGAATGATAACCTGGTATTGATGGACCGCATCAATCAGTTGCGAGCTGAGGGTTTGGCGGTAATGGACGCAGTAGTCCAGGCGGGACGCGACCGTTTCCGCCCAATTATCCTCACGTCCATCACCACCTTTATCGGTCTGGTACCGATTATGTTCGAGCGCTCTATCCAGGCACAGTTCCTGATCCCGATGGTGATCAGCCTTGCCTTCGGGGTATTGTTCGCTACGGCGGTGACCCTGATTTTGGTGCCAAATCTGTACAAGGTGATTGAGGTGATACGCTCTAAGGTAAAGCGCTTGGGTGAAAATGAAACCACAGTGTCACTGGAGACGGTGTGACCGTTAGTTGTGCAGTAAGCAATGGTGGTAGCACTCCACCATTGCTTACTCAGAGCATAAATGCCTAAACTAAAAGCCTGCAAAATGCCGACATCCCTGTCGGCTTTTTTATGGCGTTTGTATAGGATTTTCACTCATGCGCATTCCGCGTATTTTTTCCAGGCAGTCCCTCGCCACACAACAAGAGGTGGAACTGGATGAATCGGCTTCCCGTCATTTAGTCAAAGTGCTTCGCCTGAGTGCCGGCCACCCCCTGACGCTTTTTGATGGTAGCGGAGGGGAATATAGTGCGGAGTTAATCGAGGCTGGCAAGCGCGCACGGGCGCGCACTGGGGAGTTTCGTCAAGAGGATCGCCAGTCTCCCCTGGCTCTGACTTTGGCTATCGGCATTTCCCGCGGTGACCGGTTTGACTGGGTGGTGCAGAAAGCTACCGAGCTGGGAGTGACGACAATCCAGCCACTGTTTACCGAGCGCTGCGAAGTGAAATTATCTGGCGAGCGCCTGCAGAAAAAGCTTGGCCACTGGCGCCAGATAGCGATCAGTGCCTGTGAGCAGTGTGAGCGCAACCGGATACCGGAGATTGCTCAGCCGGTAAAACTGGCGCACTATCTGCAAAGTGCTACACAGAATGACGAGCCCGAGTCCAAACTGGTACTGCATCATCGCACCCAGTTGGATTTGCGCCAGTGGCAGGCTGAGCGCGGTAAACCGGACTCTGCCCTGTTATTGGTGGGCCCAGAGGGAGGGCTGTCCCAGCTGGAAATTGATTCGGCTTTGGCGCAGGGCTTTATGCCACTGCGATTGGGGCCGCGGGTGATGCGCACAGAAACTGCGCCCATTGCCGCACTCTCGGTATTGCAATTCCAATGGGGCGATTTGTAGGCAGAAATCCAGCGGATAATATTGACTCAATTGTGCTCAGGGAAGGAAAAGTATGATTAAAGTAATTATATGGCTATTGGGAATCTCAATAATTGTGCTGTCTGCCGCGATTATTGCACGACCTCATCTGGCGCGAGATCTCAGCGAGCGCCTGAATGAAACGGGTTATGCACTTTCCGCTTGGGCGCGGATCATTGTCGGCCTGATACTGCTGCTGATCGCTGATACACGCCACTGGTATATCCTGTTTAATGCACTAGGTGTGCTGGTATTACTCAGTGGCGCCTATATGCTGCAAATTGGTTTTGAGCGTAGCAAGGCGCTGGCGATCAAGCTCTCACATGGCAATGAAAACTTTCTGCGCATTAGCGGCATTATCGGCGTGATACTCGGCCTGATGTTGCTTTCTGCGCGTTGATTTGACGGGGTCTTATGTCTTCCACCGATTTGATTATTTTCGATTGCGATGGTGTGCTGGTGGATAGCGAGAGTATTGTCTGCCGTATACTGGCTGAGGAAATGAATAAGCTTGGTATATCCACCACTGCGGAAGAACTGGATGAACAGTTCAGTGGACGGCCCGCCAAGGACTGTCTGCTGGAAATCGAAAAGCGTTACGGTGGCCCCCTGCCTGATCACTATTTTGGCAACACCGAGAGGCTAATTCGCGAAGCTTTTCACGCTGAACTGCAGCCTGTAGCCGGTATTGAGGGTTTGCTTGATCAGCTGCAGAAAGTTGGCATGCGTAGCTGTGTGGCTTCTTCCGGTTCCCACCAGAAAATGCAGCTGACTCTGAATAAAACCGGTCTGTATGAATATTTTGACGGCAGAATATTCAGTGCCGAAGATGTATCTCGCGGCAAGCCCTGGCCCGAACTATTCTTGCACGCGGCCGATACTATGGGTGTCGCGCCCGAGCGCTGCCTGGTAGTGGAGGATTCCATTTCTGGGGTGCAGGCCGCTGTCGCAGCAGGCATGCGCGTGGTTGGCTATAGTGGCCATCCCGTGCGTGCACCTCAGCTTGAGCACCATGGCGCGCGGGTGGTCAGCGATTTGATGGCGGTTTTGAATTTTATCTGATGGTGGGGAAGTGGGCTGAGCACCACTGCTGACCTCTGATTCCTCTTAAATCTGGGTTTCCACCTGTGTTCTACACTGAATCAGACGTCTAGAAACTGGAAGTCCTGTTTATGGCGGGCAAATCATTATTCGTCTGCTATCTTTTACTACAGGTGATATTCCTCACCGGCTGCCCCGACCCCAACAAGAAATACGCGTTGAAGCCCCTGACAGAAGTGCAAACTGGAGAGAGCGAAAAGGCAGCGCGACAGGCGGCCCCTTTTGCTGATGATCTGGTGCGCTTCCTTCGGGGAAACACGCGCAAGGGCGGGGATACCTTTATCCTGCGTCTGGAATTTGATCCAGGCGGATTCGCACCGCGTATGGATAGCATTGCCGATCTGGAGGCGCTGCTATTGATCATGCGTGATTTTCCCGATCTGCGCATTGCCATTGAAGGCCATACCGACAATGCTGGCGAGCCGAAGAAAAACCTGCGGTTATCCCAATGGCGCGCGGAATGGGTGCAACACTTTTTGAAGGAGCGGGGTATCGCGGCAGAGCGCATGGAAGCTCAGGGTTATGGGGATACTGACCCCATTGCCGATAACAGCACTGAAGCAGGGCAAAAGGAAAACCGCCGCCTGGTCATCCGAGTGCTGAATTTTGATCGGGTGCCGAGTAAGTTACCCCGGCGTTGACCACTTCTGGTGAAATCCACTGAGATACCATTAAACCCGGCGTTGCAGCCGGGTTTAATGGTATTGGGACTTAGGGAATAGTTAACTGGTAGCTTTACTGAACCCTTCTCCAGCGCTATCAGTTCCTGGTGTCGGTTTGCTGGTGAGTACTTGGCGCATCAACTTTGCTCCCTTGCGCCAGCCGAGAATGCTCTGAGCGGTTAATGCACCTGAAATCATGGCACCGGCCACACCGCAGCTCATCACATCCTGGCCGGTGAGGTACAAGCCCTTGAGCCGGGTTTGAGGCCTCAGCCAGCCCTGTTCAAAGCGGTTCGGGTCGTGGTCGAGCCCATAAATTTCGCCGCGCGGGTAAAAACAGAAGTAATCTGTGGAGAGTGGTGTAGACAGCTCGTAATAATCGATTTGTCCGCGCAAGTGTGGGAAGTGCTTGTATAGCTGCTCCAACAGTCGCTGGCTGAACTTTTCTTTCAGTGTTTCGTAATCATCGCCACGCTTGCCCCAGGGTTTGTCGTGCCACTGGGTGAACCAATCGTAATTGGCTGGCGCTACAATTTCGATAGTGGCGCGCCCTGGATAACGTTGGGTAAAAGTGGGGTCCTTTGCAGATGGGAAAGAAATATAGACTAGGGGGATATCCTTGCTCCCATCTTCCAGGAAGTCCTGCATGTCCTGCTCGTATTTATCACTGGAGTAGAGCCAGTAGTTCGTTTTGGGTAGCTGCAATTCTTCCGAGGTTTTCTCCAGGCCAATATAGAGGCAGAGATGGGACATAGAGCGTGTCACGGTTTTCAGATCCCGTATATAACCTAAGCGCTCGCTGGTACTTTGCGGCAGCAGCTTTTCGAAGGTATTGAAAACCCCGGCTCCCGAAATCACTAAAGGTGCCTCTATTTCGGTGCCATCCGCCATACGTATCCCACGCACGCGATTGCCATTTAGCAGGATAGTTTCCACGGTGGCATAGGTGAAGACCTCTCCACCACCGGCTTGGATCTGCGGAATTATGGTTTCAGATATTTTACTTGCGCCACCAACTGGGTAATAGCCACCGTATAAATAGTGCTTGGCGATCAGTGCGTGGATAATAAAGCTGCCCTGCGCTGGGGTCATACCGTTATCGCCCCACTGGCCGGTGAGCACAGAAATTAACTTTTCATTTTGGGTGATCTCAGCTAGTACTTCTCGAGTGGTCTTATTGAGCCAGGATGGGTCGCGTAGTTTTCGCCACAAGCGTACGAGTGGGCCGCACCAGGAAGGCAGTAATTTTTCTAAGGCCAAGCGCTGCATGGATTGGGCCACCTCACTGAGACGGCCCAGATAGCGTTCGATATTTTCACGCTCATCTGGAAAGTGCTTTACCAACTCATCAATAAAAGCCTGGCGCCCGGCACGTAAATCGAATTGATCCTCACCGATGCAGATTCGATCATAGGTTTCGTCCATCGGAGCCCAGTGCAACTGGTGATTAGAAATAAAGTCGAAGATCCTGCGGGTCATGGTTGGGTGTTTGCCCACATCGCCGATGTAGTGCACACCGACATCCCACTCGTAGCCATTGCGATCATAGGCATGGGTATAGCCGCCAGCAGTGTAATGCTGTTCAAGCACCAGAACCTTCTTGCCGGCAGCACTGAGCATCGCTGCGGTGGTCAGGCCGCCAATCCCGGAGCCAATCACCAGGGCGTCATAAGGCCCCTCCAAACGACTTGCGCGATAGCGCCGGCCAATGCGCAGGCGACTTGGCTTGGGGGCGCTACGCTTTTTCTCAATGGTATCGGTCATGGTGGCCTCATAGCTATTGTTGTTATTGCTTAACCTTATCGTCCCCGTATTAGCTATGCAATAAGTTGCATAATATTGTCACAATTTGTTCCTGTACCCATCTGTTTTTGTAATATACACTTCGTATATAAATCATATATATGGCGTATAGCAATGGGTATTGTCAAAATTTCCGAGGATCTGCATGACGAGATTCGTAAGGCGAGTACAAGCTTGGCGCGTTCAATTAACGCTCAGGCTGAGTACTGGATAAAGATTGGCATGCTAGCTGAGCTGAACCCCGAGCTGAGTTACAGCCAGCTGTGTAAAAAATTATTGCGCACTGAAACATTTACCCTGGAAGAGCTGGTCCGTGAGTAACATCAAGATCAAGAGTGCAAAAGAACAGCAGCTGATGCGTGCCTCTGGTGAATTGCTGAGTCGTGTTTTTAGCATGCTTGATGATGTTGTGAAGCCGGGCATTACTACGATGGAAATTAATAATCAGGTAGAGACGTTTATTGTTCGGGAGCTGAAAGCACGACCAGCCAGTAAAGGCCAGTACGGTTACCCTTACGCCCTCAATACTTCAGTTAATGAAGTAGTGTGCCACGGTATGCCGCGACAGGGTCAGGCGCTGCGCGATGGCGATATTGTGAATGTGGATATTACCCTGGAAAAATCCGGTTATATTGCAGATTCCAGTAAAATGTACATGATCGGCAGTGTCACTCCTATTGCGAAAAAATTGATACAGAGCTGCTACGAAGCTATGTGGACAGGAATCCGTACGGTTAAGCCAGGGGCGACTCTGGGTGATATTGGGAATGCAATACAACGCTATACGGAGCGACAGGGATTTAGTGTGGTGCGTGAATACTGTGGGCATGGCATCGGCCGGGAAATGCACGAGGAGCCACAAGTTCTACATTATGGCCGCGCTGGCAGTGGAGCCATTTTACAGGAAGGTATGACATTTACCATAGAGCCTATGATTAATCAGGGTAATCGCAAGACAAAGTTGAAAAAAGATGGCTGGACCGTTGTGACCAAAGATGGAAAATTATCAGCCCAGTGGGAGCATACAGTATTGGTTACTGCGGATGGTTGTGAAGTATTGACCTTGAGAGAAGAAGAAAAAGGGCATTAGCCCAATAAATTTCTATTCTCTGGTTACGTATCAGGTCTAAAGTATTTTGAATATCCGCAATTTGTGCCCCTATATTAACTTTCATAAAATTAATATAGGGGCACAAGTAAACAAACCTTAAAGTATAGGGTTATGCCGATTTCTTTGCAGTTGACTCGGCTGCAATGACAGAATCATTCTCAATCCATTTGAGTAGCTTTTTTGCCTGTGCGCGGACTTTTTTATCGTGGGACCAAGCCAGGGTTCTTTCAAGGAAAGGCTTGGCCAGCTTCGGTTTTTTGAGTTCAGCCAGGAAAAAACCAATAGAGCTATTGATTTCAATACTATTTGGATTTTGTTGGTAAGCGGCCATCATGGTCTTTAAGGCATCGATAGTACTATCCTTTCTCTGCTGAGCCATCCACTTAAGCTGATAAGCCGAAAGTGAATTTGGATTTAATTTTATAGCTATATCAGCATAATCCAGAATTTTAGAGTAGCTATCATCGTCCCAATGATTGGATTCAAGGTTGCCTTCCAGTCGATTGAGATAATATATAGCTAAATTAGTAGCTACCCGATAATCTATCTCATCTATCCCTAACAGCCCCTCGATAAGAGTGCTTGCCGAATCATAATCCTTTTTATAAAACAAAAGATTGGCTTTAAGAGAATCAATTGCATGAGATGAAGTTGACTTACTTTCTGCCCTTTCCAGGTATCTAAGTGCGAGATCGTATTTTTCCAGATCGACGGCTCTCTCTGCTAGAAGTAGTAGTTCTTCATTTTTACTGAGTTTTCTTTTGCTAACTTTAATATCGTTTATTGTGAGTTTGACCTCATACCCTGATAGTCTACGCTCTCTTAGGTAGCGGACTAATGCAGCGTCTAGCTCTTTCAGTTCAATATTGTAATGTAGAGGAAATTCCTTTAAAGCATTGCCCCCTTCATTAATTTTTGCTAAATATTCTTTTGTAGCTTGATTGTATGAGTTTTTCCTGGAGTCTTCACTGAAAAATAAGTAGTGCAGCAGTAACCAGGCACTAGCATAATACCTGTCATTATATTTTCCGCCTTTTTTAGTTGTATCGAGTTTGATTATTTGTTCGGCTTTTAAAGGACCTTCTTGCAAGGCATAAAGCCTCCATTTGGGAAGGTTTCCGATTACTATAGAGTCTTTTTTAATGACGGCGCTTGCCAATAGTTCTGCAAATCCTTCGGAATACCATTTGGGATAGCGCATGCCGCCACGCTCTCGCATAAGATGGTGAACATATTCATGGAACATGATTTCTTCACCCTTAAATATTCCCCGATTGTTTTCTTGGGAAAAAATCAACGGGCCATTGATTGTGTTTGTGTAAAATCCAGCGACACGTCTTGTTCCAGAGAATTCATCGAAAACCTTAGATTTGTTGAAATGATATACTCTGAGCCTTGAGTTTTCAGCCCTATTTTCCAATCCCGTGAGTAGAAGTGAGGCTCTGCGAAACTTTTCCAAGTCAAGCAGTAAATCCTTTGCTTTTTTAGCAGATACATCCGAATAAACAGTGAAATTTTCGCTCTTAAATTCATGCCAATCCCGACAGTAAGCTGAACTGGAAAGGGTGGGTAAAAAAAGAACAAATATTAAGCTAAATACTCTAGCTTTCATAAAATATCTCAAATTGAATGTGCTTACGCGATTACATATGCTTATGATAATTTCATTTGGATTATACAAATAAATTCATTTAAGGTGTAGATGTCTGCCTCTATACCTGCGGATGCTAATACCTGCATATTTTGTAAACGCCACTTAAAGTGCACCCTACCGACCCGGCCAAATCAGAGCTAATGGTTCCCAAAACCCTTGGGAGAACATCCATGTCCACACCTAAAAGCGCCTTGGCAGTGCTGGTCGACAACAACACAACACATTGATCAGTGGGAAGCTCAAGCTAAAATCCGCTTCAGAGCAGAACACTTGGTCTACACCGGTTGACGTTGTAGATAAAGAATTGCGAAGGAGAGCGGTATAATTAAGAACGAGCTACCGAATGGTAGCTGCTTTCAATTACCGGTCCATCAATCCAAAGCCGATTCTCACCAACTGATTAGCGTATTGAAGGACATGGAATGTTAGAGCTTCTCAAGCATCAACTCATCTATTATTTGAATTCGGAGAGATGCAAGCTCGGCTAACCCTCTCAATGTGGACCAATGGGTGAGATCTTTAACAATTTATATTGTGTGCGCCACTTGCGCTTAAGGAATGCGCGCTTGGCATTTGGTGACATTAAGGCAAAATAGTTTCATTTTGTGACACACTTACCTACAGGTTCTGCTTCCAGCCGTTCAGAGGTGAGTGCTGGGATATATAGCAAGAGCCTTTTGAATTAATTGACTGAGTAATGCTACTGCCAAGGAATCAGAGAAATGTCCACAGAAGATAATTATGAGGCACCTCTAAAAATTGCGCTTTCCTGAATTTTATCGCCCTGAAGCTCTCGTGAATCGGTGCTGACAGATGCCAAAAAAGTAATTTATAGAGGCCCCTTAAAGTGGTTCCCCGCCGACTCGTTTGGCAGTAAGTGCCTCTGTTTAAATACTCTTTACTAGGATGGTGGACGCCACCCCAAAGATAGAAAGCAGAGTATGGCGACTATTATGCCTCGAGAATAGGAAAGCTCTGCAGATAGCGACATAGTTTGTGCTGATTGGTGGGAGGCTTACCGTTTTTAATTTCCCCCAAGGAGCCCCTGACTAGCTAGCGCAGCTGTTGGTGGTCCACTTGAGAGAATTGACCCAAAAAGCGTCTTGAGCACT
Source organism: Microbulbifer epialgicus (assembly GCF_041447265.1). Classification (NCBI taxonomy): domain Bacteria; kingdom Pseudomonadati; phylum Pseudomonadota; class Gammaproteobacteria; order Cellvibrionales; family Microbulbiferaceae; genus Microbulbifer; species Microbulbifer epialgicus. Next base: position 19,405 of record NZ_JBGMEK010000041.1, on the reverse strand, counting down.
ATTACCGTCCACGAGTAGACGCTTGCGCTATACATCATCATACCATCTATTTTGTTGCCACTGCATGCTGGACAACTCAGTACCTCTTTGGCGTAAGGTAGATGGCGCGTTTAGAAGAGAAAATATCTATGGTCTATCGCACCCAGCTCCAACTGCTCAGCAGTCGCCGTTTCCTGCCCTTCTTTCTCACGCAGTTTCTCGGTGCCTTTAACGACAACGTCTATAAAAATGCACTGATTGTGATGATCGCGTTTCGCCTTGTGGAAAGCCAGGCTAATGCGCTGATTAATATAGCTGCAGGTCTGTTTATTCTGCCTTTCTTTCTCTTTTCCGCCTCTGCCGGACAACTGGCAGACAAATTCGACAAAAGCCGCCTAATCAGGCTGATTAAACTGGGGGAGATCTGTATTGGTGCATTGGGTGTCACAGCACTTTACAGTGGTAATAATGTATTTTGCCTCGCGGTACTCTTCCTGCTGGGCGTGCAATCCGCATTTTTTGGCCCGATAAAATATGCCATCCTCCCCCAACACTTGAAGCGCTCCGAGCTGGTTGGTGGCAATGCCCTGGTGGAAATGGGCACCTTTGTAGGTATCCTCACCGGCACCATCGTTGGAGGATTACTGGCGGGGCTAACTGGCCAGGGCGAACACGGGCTGTTTTATTTGGGCCTGATCATTATGGGAGCTGCTACTTTTGGCTACTTGACCAGCCTCGGTATTCCGTTCGCTCCAGCGCCGGCACCAGACTTGCGGGTGAACCCTAACCCATTCACTCAGGCCACCAACATACTACGCAAAACCGCCAAGACCCCTTCGATTTTTTACGCCATTATCGGCATCTCCTGGTTCTGGTTATTGGGCGCGGCCTACCTGACCCAGATACCCAGTTTCACCAAGAATGTTCTAGGTGGCGACGAGTCCCTCGTTACCCTGCTGCTATGTACCTTTACCATCGGCATAGCATTGGGTTCACTACTGTGTTCGCGCATGTCCAATGGGCATATTGAGCTTGGCCTGGTTCCCTTGGGCGCTGCCGGCCTGACCATTACCGGTATCGCTCTTTTTATTGCCGGTGATCACTTTACAGTGTTGCAGCAGGCATCACTAAGCGCATTTCTAAGCAGTGACGGTGCCTACTCTATCCTTAGCTGCTTAGTCCTGATTGGTATATTTGGCGGCCTGTACATAGTGCCGCTTTATGCGATGATGCAGGATCGCTCAGAGCCGGGGATCAGGGCACAAATTATTTCGGTGAACAACATTTTAAATGCGTTGTTTATGGTGGTCTCGGCACTTCTGGGTATTTTCTTCCTGAATGTGCTGGAAATCACTATTCCGCAGTTTTTTCTGGTGATCGCCCTGATGAACGCCGCCGTGGCTATCTTTGTATTCGCTAAAGTGCCTGAGTTTGCCATGCGCCTGTTAATCTGGATGCTCTCCCACACTATATACCGGGTAAAGCATGAGGGGCTGGAACAGATTCCAGCCAATGGCCCAGCACTTATCGTATGTAATCATGTTAGCTATGTGGATGCACTGCTGTTAGCTGGTGCAGTGCGCCGCCCTATTCGCTTTATCATGTACAAGCCGATTTACGAAATTCCGGTACTGCATTTTATTTTCCGTACCGGACGTGCCATTCCCATCTGCTCCAAGCTAAAAGACCCCGAAGGTTACGAGAAGGCATTCCAGGATATTGAGCAAGGCCTCAAGGACGGCGATCTCCTGTGTATTTTTCCGGAAGGTCAGCTGACAAAGGACGGAGTAATCCAACCCTTTAAGGCGGGTATTGAAAAAATACTGGCACGCACCCCAGTACCGGTTATCCCCATGGCCCTGCGCGGCCTGTGGGGCAGCTTTTTCAGCCATAAAGATGGCCATGCATTTACCACTTGGCCACGGCGCTTCTGGTCCAGGGTCAGCGTTGTGGCCGGCAATCCTATTGAGCCGCCTGAGGTCAAGGCACAAACACTGTACGATGAAGTCCAGGGGCTACTTGGAGAGCAACGATAATCTGAGACTCCGGGGCTGGAAATATCACCGGCCCCTACCCTCCCATCCAAAATGACGGGAAAGCTGGAGAGTTAATCCTGTAATTTTCAGCTGATGCTTGTTTATTTTCAGTTACCCAAAAGCCATATATTTCATATCTAGAGTTTAGAGCGAGTCAAGCCTCCAGCGGCTTCTATTAGTACTTCTCTCTCTAACCAGATGGTGGACATATTCATGGAACATGATTTCTCCACCGTCTAATATGCTAGTTCTATTTTCCTTAGAAAATATCAATGGGCCATTTAATGTGTTTATATAAAATCCTGCTATGCTTCGTTCTCTTGAGAATTTTCTAAATTCTCAAGGCTTGTTGAAATGATAAATCCTCAACCTGGCATTTTCAGGCTGGTCTTTAAGGCCAGTTAGAAGCAAGGTTGCAGCTCGAAAACGCTCCATATCCAAAAGCAGTTTCTTGGCTTTTTTGAATGAAAGGTCAGAGTAAACAGTAAAATTATCGCTTTTGTATTCATGCCAATCTAGGGAGTAAGCTGAAGTGGATGCAGCGAACAATAAGAGAATATACACTTTTACATATATTCTATTTTTCATGAAATTATCTCAATTAATTTAAAGCGATTTTTAATTCAGTTAACAATAACTTACGTTAAGATCTTTTTTGTTAAGTATAAAGGCAATAAAATATTGATAGTAAATACACCGTATGAAAGATGTGATTTTCAGTGCCAATATGATAGGTGGGATAGAGAAGTTATTTGCTCAAATTGGTACGGCCGTATATTTTAAAGCGAACACTGTATATATAAACTGTTTGGTTGTGAGGGGAGATTTTTCAAGTACATAGCATCACTATTGTGCATTACGAAAATAGGTGCACCGATTATCGATTCGAGTAGGTATAGATTTGCGTTATAAACTTGAACTCGCCTTGTGTCGAGTGTGTATTGTTACAAGTGCGTTAGATCTAACGAGGTCAAATGAAGATAGTATCTTTAGTTAAACGTTGAAAGATTAGAGTAGTGAACATGTGCAGTGTTTTTGATGTTGATAACCAAGCGGCAATGGAACGTTTTCTTGATATCTATGGAATACAGCATCCCGAGCGCGTTATTTTTAGCCGTCGCCGGAGGCCGACCCAGCAAGTGTCGATAGTCACAGAGAGGATGGGGCGTCCTCAGGTGGAAAATGCTATTTGGCACCTATATCTGGAAAAGGATGGGAATCAGTGGAAGCCTCACAAAAAATATTGGTCAATTAACAGCAACTGGAAAAAACTGGAACAACGCCCGGAATACCGGAGATCCCGCTGTCTGATTCCTGCGACTGCTTGGGTTGAAAGCCTACGGGGAAAGAACCCGGTTGAATTTAGTTATGGAGAACCCTTTTTCTTCTGTGGACTATTTAAAACCTGGGGAGAGATATTAAGTTGTTCTATTATTACGTTGGATGCTCACCCGGCCACAAAAATCTATCATGAGAAATCCCTACCGATGGTCGCCCCAAGGGATACAGATTTTGTTAATAACTGGCTGAGCAGCAGTGCGCCCACCGACCAATTTACGGCTTTTCTGCAGCCACATATTGAATATGATAACTGTCAGTTGAAAGTTCGACCAGTGGCACGGGCGACCTCCACCGAATATACAGGTGATCCTATCACTATCAGTTGATTGAATTTAGGAGTAAACCTGAAACTTGGTCAGGCCATTTGCCATCCTGTGAGAAGGTCATTGATTCTGGTGAAATAAAATATCCGTACGAATAATATATTTTACTCCCCGTTCTATGGGCATAGAGCTGTGTATCCTGTGTAATGGGTGCATTCCGTGGGGGAAGCAGAGTACGGAGCCAGCAGGCGTGCGCACGTCGATATCCTGAATGGCACTGCGGCTTGGTTGCTGAAGTGGATTATCTGGGTTAACCCTAAAGCGGGTTGCGCCTCCATCAAAGTCCTCGCTAAGCAGCACCAGGAAAGTCATTTCGCTAAAGCGATCCGGGTAACCGTTGGCGATTAATTGCCCATCAATAATTCTGCTGCCCGGCCAGGCACCGTCGGTATGGAATTTAAAGTAATCTCCAGTTCCATAGCGATAAAAGCGAAATCGCTGATTTATTCCCACTGGTTCGCGTCCGCCAAAATAACCTTCCGGGTCTTGCATTAAATCTTGTACACGTCGCCAAATAAGGCGCTCAGTGCTCTCGTCCACAACCCAGGTCAGGTTGTCATTGTGACGAACGTCCCTAGGGAGAGATACTGCGGCATCCGGTAAGTAACCAACGGCTTCTGTAATATCAATCAGACGTTGGCATTCCTCAGCAGAGAATATATTCAGCAGTTGAAAAGCACCAGGTACTTCGGCGATATCCCGTCTTTCTATATTGGAAGGGGTATGGCCTGAGAGTGACGCCGGATTTTCCCGGTGGGTTGCCCAGGTGGGTAGGGCTGGATGCTCCGCTCCTGGTTCCCTGGCAATCACATAAAAGTCTTTAATCGGCAGTTTGGATAATTCTTGAGGTGTCTTTGCCTGTGCCTTTGTTAAAGTTACTGTGCTCATTACTTCAAATTCCGCTCAACATATTCTTACAGATTAATCACGGTTAATTGGGCAAATTGACGATGACCGTCGGCACCGCCGTGGTAACCGAAACCACTTTGCTTTGCTCCGACCCAGGGTGTGCCTCCAGCGCCTTGATTAATCCCGATCATGCCGGCTTGCAGTCGGTTGCCTACTTGTACGGCATCTGCGCCGCCAAAAACCACTGCTCCAAGCCCATAGACTGAATCGTTTGCTCTTTGGATGGCGTCTTCCACATTGGTGAAGCGGTCGATTGCAACTACCGGCCCAAAGGTTTCTTCATCCTCCAGCTGCATACCCGGTTGCATTCCGCTAATCACCGTGGGGGGAATAAAGGGTGGTTTTGGTGCTTTTTCTCCAAGCAGCAGCGTCGCGCCTTTTTTTAAAGCATCCTGAATATGATCGACAACTTTTTGATGTTGGCGCTGGTTAACCAGAGGGCCAATATCGGCTTGTGGGTCCTGCCAGCCTCCGGTGTGATATTGCCGTGCGATGGAAGTCACCGCTTTTTCGAATTGATCGGCAATATTCGCATCCACATAAATACGCTCTGTGGAAGTGCACATCTGCCCGGCATTCTCGAAGCTGGAGGCCACCGCAAATTGGGCGGCTTTTTGAATATCGGCACTGGCCAATACGATCATGGGATCGTTACCGCCGAGTTCCATTACCAGGCGTTTCAGCGCAGGAGCGGCATTAGCCATAATTTTCTGGCCGGTTGCCCGTGAGCCGGTGAAGGCGATCATATTAATATCTGACTGTACCAGGGCTTCACCGGTGTGCCTGTCTCCATGGGCGATTTGCAAGATGCCCTCGGGCAGCGTTTCATTCAGGGTTTTTACCAGGAGATCTGCTACCAGCGGGGATTCCTCTGACGGCTTGAGTATTACACTGTTACCGGCCACCAGGGCGGGTACGAGTAGGTTATTGGCCATGGCCAGTGGGTAATTCCAGGGGGAAATTACGGCCACGACACCGAGTGGACGATATTGGATTTCACTGCCGCCGTTGCGTCGCTCCCTTAAAGCTTTGCCGGCGTCCTCCGCGAGCCAAATGCCACCCTGAATAGCACCGCCAGCCTCGTAGTTTGCACGTCGAGCGTCCTTACCCATTTCACGGCTGATAAGTTGTGCCAGGTTGCTTTGCAGTGGCTGCAGTGTTTTATAGGCTTGTTGTAGAGCCTGTACACGTTGCTGTATTGATTGGTTGGACCACCCAATCTGGGCTTCCCTGGCTTTGGCGACTTTCTCGGAAATGGAATCCCGGTCGCTGATTGCTACACTGCCGACCTGTTCACCGGTAAGGGGATCGATAGAAAGTAAAGTTTGGGTCATACCTTGGTCTCAAATAAATGATGCGGAGTCGTGTTTTTTTCACCCCGAAACTCAGTGCTCAATCGTTAAATAAGGCGATGGTGCGCAGCTCAATACTGGTGCGGCGTGGAGCACCGGAGCTCCCAGGAAGATCAAATGCAGTGTGGGGTACACCGGTGACGGGCCCCTGGTGCTCGCTATCGAATACGCGCAGCAGCAGGCCCTCGCCCGGCTGCATATCACTGAACCAGATCCAGCGGTGCTTTGGGTTGGCGCTGATCACTGAGATCTGCCCCTCCCGCTCAGGGTAAATCAGGCGCATCTTGTGGAAGTCTGCTTCGCCTACACTGCGCAAATCTGCCATCGCCAAGGGAGATTCCTCCACTGTGCGCAGTAATGGCAGCCATAAATTGATAAACTTATAGCGAGGGAAATCTGCCGCATTTAATCCGTGTTCAGGTAGGGTCTGTCGGAGCTGCCTGTCTGCGGACCAAGGCGTGTAATCATTGTGTACCGTTTTCACCGGAGAGCGGCGGCTGCGGCTCTGCTCGGTAGGTCCCTCTGTCGAAGGTTGTGCCCGCAGGGTGTGGTCGAAGGTGATTACACGGGCTGCGCCCAGGCGTTTTGCTATCCAGGTTTCGATAGCCGGATACCATTCTCGGCGAATTAAATCATCGCGCTCGGTTGGCGCTGTACTATCGGCAGCGTGGTTATCCAGAGCCAACAGGGCATCGTCAAACTGGTGTAGGTCGATTGTTAGTTGTGGCTTCACCAGCTCAAAACCCTGAATATCCAAGTTGAATTTTTCCCCCGTAACTTGCAGGGTGCGGCCATCCTCAATCGGCATAGGTTGTGGGTTTACCTGATCGAGCAGGTGGGTGGGACCAGGCCCCGCCTGCCGCTGGTCGTATACCAATTCACTATCGGTATTTGCGTAATTGATTGTCGCCTTGAGCAGTCGGCTCGGCGATGAGTGCAGAGTCGCGGTCAGCATAGTGGTTTCCTCCCAAGGGTTGATGGCGAATACATCATGTCTTATGGGCAATGCTAGGTTCAGATGGATACAATGAAAACCAAGTAACAGTTGTGAGTGATACAGGTTTGAGCAGAAATCATGGTATTGATCGCCTGGGCAGGCTGGAACTGAAACAGTTGCGCCTATTGCAGGCCATTTTGCGGGAATTGAACCTATCGCGGGTGGCAGATCAGCTAGGGGTTAGCCAGCAGACAGTTAGCGAACAGCTGAAGCGTCTGCGGGAAATATTTGACGACCGACTGTTCATTAGAACCAGCAATGGTGTTATTCCAACGCCCCTAGCCGAGCGCCTGGCGCCCAAGCTGGATAGTATTCTCAATGATATCGCCGCTCTTTTGCGCGGCGATGAATTCGATCCCGCGGAGCACCACGGGATTTTCACCATCAGTGCCACCGATTTCGAGCAGCGAGTGGTGTTGCCGGCCCTGCTCAAGGAGTTGCGTGAACGGGCGCCGGGCCTCAAAGTGGTGGTGCTCAAGCTGGAAATTGACCGCATGGCCCAGCAGCTGCAAACCGGTGAGGTGGATCTGGTGTTTAGTACACCAGGTTTTGTGCCGGATAGCTGCCCCAGCATGTTGTTATATCGTGAGCACTACGTATGCGTGTGTTGCCGGCATACAGGGATGCAACTGGAAAGTCGAGAACCCTTGGGCTTGGACAAGCTGGCAGAGATTCCCCAACTGGTTGTGTCGCCTTCCCGCGGTGACTTGCGTGGCATGGTGGATAGCTGGTTCGAGCAGTTTGGATTAAAGCGCAATGTTGTGTTGTCGGTTCCCTCTTTTGCCGCCGCAGCTGAATGTATCGCCTCCACCAATACGGTCGCTTTTCTGCCGTCTCGCCTGCTGCCCGATCCGCGCCTGGATACCTTACCGATTAGTGAGCAGCCACCTGGCTTTGATGTGGTCGCCGCCTGGCACACTCGTAGCGGGCAGGACCCATTAAACAAGTGGGTAAGGCAATTGTTAGCCGGGCAATTTACACCGGAAGCCACCGTGACATAGTGCCGCCCAGGGGTGGAGATCATGAGAATTGGGATATTGTCTTGGTTTTGTACAGTGTCCTAGTCTCTCCTCATAGTGATAAAGCCCGCCATCCTTGGGTTTCATTATCGCGCCAATCTCGCAGCGGAAAACGATATCCTGCACTGCCTGAAGGGAGAGAGGGGATGTGCGCTGGGCAAAAACCAGAACCAGTGCAATTTCTCCGGCAGCAGGGCCCTAAAACCACAGAAACCTGAATAGAGTTCAACAACAAAAAACTACTATGAATATTTGAAACGCTGCACCAAAATCAGGCAGGTTATAAAGTTGAAACCTTTACTTCCTACCCTTTTATCTTTTATCAGTGGAAATACCATCGCCCGGAAAGATACGCTACTTTCTCTCGAGGGCTTGATCTGACCCAAACGTATGGATTCCGGTCAAGGGCATAATCTTCCCTTTTCTTCCACTGATGACGAGTCACTTGGAAACCGGTACTCAATTTATGCACCACAGCACCAATATTTACCTGATAAGAATGGTTGAATCCCTGGGCTTGCTGGTTCGAAAGCGCCTGTGGATGCAGATCTTGGTGGCCATGGTTCTGGGGTTGGGTGTGGGCCTACTGCTTTCCCCGGAAGGTGCAGCCCTGGTGAATCAGGATCTCAGTGTAGTGTTGGCCAGTTGGTTCAAGCTGCCCGGCGCACTGTTCCTGAATATGATTCAGATGGTGGTTATTCCCCTGATTGTTTCATCTATCATCCTCGGGCTTTGTGGTAGCGGCAATGTGAGCCAGCTAAAGCGGGTGGGTTTACGCATAGCGCCCTATTTTATCGCCACAACCACAGTTGCCGTTATTATCGGCATTCTATTGGTCCAGTTGATTCAACCTGGAAACTATATTGATGAATCGCTGCTCACTGCAGCAACCGAACTACCCAGAACTACCGCTCCACAGTTACTGGAACCAAAACCCCTCCCCGAGCGCATCGCCGAGCTAATACCAGCCAACCTGAACCAAAGCATCGCTATGCGCAATATGTTACAGCTGGTGGTTTACGCCATCTTTACTGGCATTGCCGTGATGCTGCTGCCACAGAAGCAGCGTGAAACGGCAGTTTACGCCTTTGGTATAGCTCAGGAGATTGCCCTGAAGATAGTCGGCTGGGCCATGTTATTTGCGCCCCTTGCCGTATTTGGTTTATTGGCGGATATCGCCATTCGTGTTGGCTTGACCGCAATCCTCGGAATGTCAGTCTATGTTGGCACGGTAATTCTAGGGCTGCTGATCCTATTGGTTTTTTACCTGGTAATTGTCACCCTGGTTTCCCCAGCCGGACCGCTGAGATTCCTCCAGCGTATTAGCGGTGTACAACTTCTCGCATTTTCCACTTCCAGCTCCGCGGCAGTGATGCCGTTATCTATGCGAACTGCGGAGAGCTCTCTTGGAGTGAAACCCTCAATCACTAAATTTATTGTGCCACTTGGCGCTACAGTGAATATGGACGGTACTGCACTCTATCAGGTAATAGCGGCGGTATTCCTGACTCAGGTATACGGAATTGATCTCAGCACTGCCCAACTGGTGGGGCTGACGGTAACTACCGTGGGAGCCTCCATCGGCTCGCCCAGTACGCCAGGTGTGGGCATTGTTATTCTTGCGACTATCCTTGCTGGAATTGGCGTTCCCCCAGAGGGAATTGCCTTGATTATCGGTGTGGACCGGATTCTGGATATGTGCCGGACTGCGGTGAATGTCACTGGTGACCTGACGGCCTGCCTGGTGATGGATAAACTATTGGGGAGCGATAAGCTGGAAGAGGTTGCCACCCAGACAGCTTAGTTTAAAAATGATAGTTTCTGGATATTATCAGTGCAGTTTTTGCAGTATTTCCAGAGTTCGAGGATCTTTCTGTCCTTGATAATATTTCTGCAGAACCTTTTCAAATATATTGCCACTACCTGAGGCTAATGCAAATAAGGTCATGCAGGACTTTAATTTCATATCATCGGGGCTGCCAAAAACTTGGTGTGCTGTGCGATCCTGTATTTCCAAAAGAGTATCGCAGCACTCCTTCAACCTTTTACCTAGCTGGGGATGGTCTAGATATGCCTTTGCTTCCCCCAGGGTTTTTACCCCATATTGTTGAGCCATAGCGCTATGCCCAAGTCCAACAATTTGTGGAAATATATACCACATCCAGTGGGAACGCTTTTTTCCACGTTGTAACTCAGCAAGAGCGGTCTCATAGGAATTTCTTTGCGCTTCAACAAATCGAGCAAGATTAAATTTTTCCGCCAATTCCATCACCCTTGAGTAAGAAAAAATATAGTTGGATGTTAGGATAGCAGTAATAAGAAGCTTGGTTAAATTATGAAGATAAATCGTAGTTATAATTATGGAAAGTATTGCCAAGCACTTGAAATAGCCCTCACCACTGAGGGCTTTCTATTTTAGTTGCTTGGTAGTAGAGCTCGTATGTCTTCAGGTACGGGCACTGATTTTCCAGCTTGCTGGTCGACCCAGACAACCTTTGCTTCGCCCGTGGTGTATAGCGTATCGGTATCATCTGCATCTCTGATTTCATAATAGCTATTGAAACTACTGCGCCCGGGAGTACCCCCATACATACTGACAATAATATTGGCAGGAAATATCAATGGCAAATGGAAGCTGGCCGCTGCATTCAACAACACCGGGCCATTGCCTAGATTACTACTTACTGCGCCAGAGCGATTTATAGCCGCTAGCCAGCCGCAACGACACTGTTCAAAATAGGTGAAGTATATGGCGTTATTAGTATGCCCTAGTGCATCCATATCTCCCCAGCGAACTACTAATTTTTCCTGGTGTAAAAGATTGCGAGGTGCTTCGTTCATTATCATTCCACTGTAATTCATTAACTAGTGAGCTAAGTTTAACTGGCTCTCTTTATTGTTGATAGTTTAATTATGTACGCTGTTTGAATTGTAATGGCTGTTGGCGAAAGTTAGGTCTATATGATTCCTTATGGTCTCTACTGCATTAATTGAATCGAGCTTTATTGCGGTATCAAACTTAATATTGCAGTAATAAGCCCGAAGAGGAGCGCACTTGGAATTAGGAAAGCTAGTGTGAGTACAAGCCAAAAACCTAACTCATTATTTAATTTATATTTCTCTAGCTGTCCTGAGGCCAATGTATTAAAGCCAATCATCCCTGAATAATATACAAACAGAATAGATATCGCAGCTGCGATCCCTAAGACAACCTGACCTATACCATTAGTTGCTTTGATAGCAGCTGTAACCAATACGCAAGAATGTCTGCCTGAGTCCAGGCGGATAAACGTCGAATCGCTGTGACGCTTTGGGGAAATTCAGAGTCTATAAAATAAATTGTGCGGACCTTGGATGTTTTCAGTCGAATAGTGCAAATCTGAATCAATGCTTATAAAGTAGGTGTTTTCAAGATATTAATGCCTAAAAGATGCGGGCGACCCGAAAGTATAAGTCGCATCTTAACACTAGGAAAAATCTTCAAAAATAAATCATGGAAAAATAGTCGGATCAGTTCAAGCTTGACTACGTATTGTGCGTACTTCAAGCGATTGATCAAGAAGACTGGCCGTGAAGTCCTCTAATTCTGGATAACCTTAGGGTATATCATGCATCAGTTGTTACAGCTTGGTTGTCAGAATGCGAGGATGAAATAGAATGTTTTTTGTCATATTAACCTGAATTAAACCCAGTTGATCAATTAATCCCCTCCTCAATCAATGAGCATCCATATTTTCCTTGTGGGTGAGTCACTTTAATGAGCGTGCTCTGAGCGCGTAATGGAGCGTCATTTACTTGGTCCACTAATTCAGTTAGTGTTCGCGTCCGCTCAATGTCAATATTTTTCGGGTAATGGGGCTTTTGTGACTGGCATAGAACAATAATTAAGCGCTGTTAAAAAACAGAATAAGCGGTTTATTAGCTTAGAAATAGGTTAGGCAGACTGCTTCACGGTGACTTTAAGAAAAATCCTCATAGCCAATCTATGGAGGATTATGGGTATCACACCCTCTCTAATGACTGATGATTCAATGGTTGAATTTGGGCACTCCTGGCCCTGACTTACTACCTGATATGGATGCCAGCCCTCAAGGGCATCTTTATAGGATTTTGCATATAGATCTTTTGTCCCATATGTGACAATTATTAAAAATATAATATTTAGGGTGTAGCGTGTTCTCTTTATTTTTGGGGTTTCGTAATTCTATAGCTTCTTTTTTTATTGTGCGTTTTTTCATCTATGTGGCCGTGCTTTTTTGGTGTTCGCAAGCTCATGCTCTCCTCTACCTTAGAGGCCCATCAGAGAACTTTACAGGTACCTTTACGCTCACTTGGAGTAGTGGCTACACCAACTATGTTTTGCAAGAATATAAAAATGGTGTGTTACAGCGAGATTGGGAGCTCAACAATAAAACCAGCTTACTGTTACGGGAAGGAGCACCGGCGAGTGGCAATATCAAATCCGTGGCTATGGTGGCGGTGGCGGTGGTGGTGGCCCGATTCCACTGGTTGTAGCAAAGTCAACAACTCAACCTGTAGTATCTAGCGCTAGCTCTTCGGATAATTTTTCGTCGCTTAATGTTAAGGTTTACCGGCCTCCGGCAGCCCCTGGCAAGCCCTCTTCATCTACTCAAATTACGACCTCGAGTACTAATGTTTCCTGGAGTGCGGTTAGTGGGGCAACTTTTTATAAGCTACAGAAACGGAAGGATAATGGTAGTTGGGTCAATCAAAATACCAATGTCGCTGGTACCTCAGCCTATGTCACAGGCCTTTCTGATGGTAATTGGAACTTCCAAGTAGCAGCCTGTTCACACGTCAATGCCTGTTCCTCTTATAGCAGTGTAAGTAGTACTGCAATTGTCCGCCTCAAACCGTCATCCCCTGCGACTCCCACGCTTTCTGCGAGCACAAGCACGAGTGGAAGTGTTGGTCTCTCTTGGAATTCAGTTTCTAAGGCAACTTATTACGATCTTCAGAAACGTGTCAATGGCAGCCTTTCTTTGGTGCAGTCCGGCATTAGTGGTACGTCAAAGACCGTGACGGGCCTGCCCGATAGTACAACGGATTTCCGTTTGCGCGCCTGTAACCAGTACAGCTGGTCTTGTTCTGCCTATAGTGTCTACAGCAGTGATGTAGTGGTGAGGGCTATACCGTCCACCCCATCTGCGCCAATACCTGGCGCAACGACCAGCACAGGTAGTCTGAATCTATCTTGGAATGCCGTGGGAAGTGCTACTTATTATGACATTTTAAAAAAGAGCAGTGGTGGCGAGGCTATTGCTATTTCGGGTGCGGCTGGAAACTCCGGGACTATACCGGGATTAACAGACGGGATATGGAATATTCGGATTAGGGCATGTAATGGGTATAGTTGGGCATGCTCAAATTACTCGGGGTACAGCACTAATATAACTGTACGGCAAAAGCCTACAGGTCTATCGGCCCCCACTGTCCCAAGTCAAAGTAGCACGGGGTATTTTACCGTACGGTGGGTGGAAGCTACTGGCACGGTGACGCACTACAACATCCAGGAGTCTGTAAATGGTAGTGGCTGGCTAACCATTGATACTGTTACAAGTATACCTTATACGATTCAATCGTATGAGGAAGGAAATTATCTTTTTCGTATTGTAGCTTGTAATGAATTTTCATGGGCTTGCACGACTAGTCCCAGCTCAAGTACTACTGTGGCCTACCCAAGTGCCGATACAGCGCCTACGCTTCCGAGTTACAGTGATGGCAGTAAGTACACTGTGTCTTGGCCTATGGGAAGTGGCGAGATACGTAAGCTCCGCAGCTACCCCAGTGGGGGAACTCTGTATTTTTATAATTATGAGCTTTCCACTACCATCAACCCCACTGAGGATGGAATCTTCCAGTATACGATTGCCTATTGTGATAGAGTTCCGGAGCCGGGTGGCGATGACGCTACAATAATTGTGTGCGGTAGTGAGAGTGCACTCAGTGCCCCCATAGAAATCTTGTCCAAGCCAGAAATCCAAGGAGGACTTTCAGTTTCAGCGGATACAGATACTGGCGATATTTCCATAAGCTGGGAGCAGGCGGAGCCCAATACTGATTACTATAACGTTAAGGAAGTTACTTCAGGGGCCCTCCAAAAAATCAATGAACCGGCCCTCAAGGCGGTATTTTCCAACCGTAATAACGGGAATTACAGTTACATTTATAGTGCCTGTAATAAGTATGATTCCTGTAGTGATTGGAGTGATAGTCAGAGTATAGTGCTATTGCGAAAACCCAGTACTGTTAGCAATTTGGCTGTTACTGGAGATCTGGAAAATGGTGAATATACAATTACCTGGAGTAGTCCTACGGGCCCGGTAGACTATTATGAGTACCGGGAAAAGCTTAACGAAGTTTGGCTTGATTACCAGGGTATAGACTTAGCGCAGAAATTGGGGCCTATCACAAAGCCAGATGGTACTTATGAATATGCAATTCGTGCATGTAATACCGAAGGCTGCGGTCCTGAGGTCAGTACTGGTAGCCTCCGTATTGCTCACCCTCAACCGCAACCTCCTACCGAATTAAAAGTCGAGCACTTAAGCGGCGAATTGCATTTAAGCTGGATAAGATCTGCCGATGGTAACGATGATGGCTATGAATTCCGGCTAAACGGGGAAGGATGGCAGGCGACAGACACTCTCACTGGCACCACTCAGCGTATAGGTGGCTATGGTTTATACCAGTTTGATGTACGCGCTTGTAACTTAATTCCAGAGGGCAGGAAATGTTCGGATCCCGTGGCCGTTAGCTACGACTATGTGGACCCTGATCCGAGCTCTCCTGGATGGGCCAAACGCGCTTCTCCGGAGCTTTACATTCCGGGCAGCGCAACAATCCAGCCCTCACTGGCAAGTCATCACAATGTTCAGGTTCTTGCAGGTGAGGGTAGTGTCAGCGGTGGTGCCGCGAGTTATCAAGTTCCGCTAACTCTGCCTCTAGGGCGTAACAATGTAATGCCCTCGGTATCCTTCGCATATTCCAGCCGGTCTGGCAGTAGCACAATGGGGATGGGTTGGAGTTTGGCCGCGGGGTCTGCAATCAGTCGCTGCCCTCAAACCCTAATTCATGATGGCCGTAAAATTGGTGTTCAATACAATGCTACCAATGATCGCCTGTGCATCGATGGCCAGCGATTGCTCCTGGTAGCGGGCACTTATGGCCAGTCTGGCGCCGAGTATCGAACAGAGCTGGACACCTTCGCTCGTATTATTCAAAGCGGGGCCATTAATAGCTCTGGCACCTCTTTTAAAGTGGAAATGAAGGACGGCCGTGTACGCCACTACGGTGTTAACACTAACAGCCGACATATTGCCAGTGGTCGCACCCAAGTGCTTACCTGGGCTCTATCCCGTGAGGATGGTTTAGCGAATGGTAATAATTCCATTCACTATGAGTACCAAAGCTTTGGTTCTGGGGAGTATGAATTAGCGGATATTTATTACACAGGAACCAGCAGTACGGTTGGTAATCGCCACATAGAGTTTATTTATAGTGGTAGACCCGATCGCACATCGCAGTACTTGGCTGGAGGGCTCACCCGACAAACTCAACGTCTTACTAGCGTACGGATCAGCTTGGATGGCTTACCGGTGCGTGAATATCAGCTCGCCTACGGCACAAGTGCCGCCTCCAGCCGCAGTTTATTAAATAGTATTACTGAGTGTGGTTACGATGCCCTAGGGTTCTTCCAGTGTGGAGAACCCACCAACTTCACCTGGCAGGATAGTAATAATGCCTACCTATTGGAGAAGTTTGGCTATAAGTTTGGTGCAGGGAATTGGCAAGAGAATGGGGCAGAGCCAACAGGCATACTCCAGGATGTCCGCCGTATTGACCAGGCGCTGCCGCGCGGAGATTTTAACGGCGATGGTGTACGTGATTGGTCCGGATACCATATCTCTGCGGAGGGTGAGCTTACCGGGACCTTTATTGCTGGCGAGGAAAATTGTTTCCGTAATAGTTATGCCGGCCGCTATGAGTGTGCGGAGATAGATATCGACCAAGACGGTAAAACCGATGGTTGGCGCCGGCAAAGTGATCAGTTACAAATTGCCACTAAGCGTGATAGCGCCGGTAATTTTATCTGGAGCAGTACATCAATCGCGTTAACAAACTACGATCGAATCGTTAACAGTGACGATTATAACGGTGATGGATGGCCGGATCTCTTTATTTTACGAGATGTAGGCCCTGCAGCGCCCACGAATAAACTCCTATACCTCTATTTGCATACTGGCAATCCCGACAATGCCTTTATCAACAATGGTAGAGAAATTGTTGATTATGAATATCACATTGTAGAAAGGCTCGCTAAGTACGACGTGCAGTTTATGGGAGACGTTGATGGCAATGGCCTCCCGGACCTGCTGGTTTCGGAAGTCCGGATCAATATTACTGGTGCTGATGTTGTCAGCGCACCTCAGCCGCGCCCAAGTTATTTTCTCTATGCAGAAAGTGACGGAACCTCGGTCAATTTTGTTCCGGTGGATGCTACAACTGAACTGCCTGCACTGACGGTCGATGATCTCACCATCAATCACTACACCTTTATCGACATGAATGCCGATGGCCTTACGGATTGGCTAAAGTGGAGTGGTGCAGGGGAAAACCTGCAGTATCGTTTAAATAAAGGCAATCGTCAGATGACTGGCTGGATTGACCTTGGCTTGCCCGATGCCATTCCCTCCAGGTCATATCGCTACAATGTGAGTATGGGCGATCCGGCGATTGCACATGTGCGGGCGCCCAAATATATGAGCGCGTTCAAGCAGATGGATACCGATAATGATGGCCGCGCGGAACTGCTGTTCCCCGGGCAGCGCCTGGTCACCAGCTGTCAAACACGTTTTGATTATCAGGACTTTAAAGAGTTTTGTGGCGATGATCTCTATGGCTGGCGCCGTCCCTACGACTTGGAGCCACCTACCTACGATAATATCGCCGCTAGTAACTTTGATCGCGGTATTTATCAGTTCGATGGCATTCGGTTTGTTGAGCAATCAAACGGCAGTATTGCGGCCGAATACTTTACCTCCGACATTGTGGGCTCTGCTTATCAATCCGCAGTGGTAGATGCCACGGGCAACGGCCTGATGGACTTTGTCTTTGCCTATGGCTGTGACATAGGAGATAACGACTGTCGTATCGAAACTGCCGGTGGCGTTATGGCAGGCAAGGCGCAAGGAGTTTATATTCTGCGCAATCGTGGTTCGGTGAGCGATGAGAGTCGCTACGAACCTACTGATATGCTTATCGCTGTAGAAAATGGCTTCGGTACTCGGGATGAATGGCACTACCGGCCCTTGTCTTCTCGCGACGACCGCTACCACTCCAGTGCAAAACCCTTTTACGAGCGTGGCGGATACCTTGATAGCTTATCCTCCTCGGTTCAGGAAGATCACTTCGAGTTTACTTCCAGCATGTATGTGGTGGCAGAACACCGCCAGTCCAATGGCCTGGGTGGCCTGAACAAAAAGCAATACCGCTACAAGGGCGCGGTATTTAATAATAAAGGCCGCGGCTTCCAGGGCTTCCACAGCATTATTGAGGAAGATCTGGCCGCGGATATTGAAGCTCAATCCGACTTCCACCAGATATTCCCGCTGGCGGGCAAACTGCATAAACAGCGTCAATGGGAGCTGGCAGATCGCACTTCCGATACCAGCAGCGTCAATGCCTTTAAGGAATCCACTTTTGAATGGCAGTTCTGGCTTAAGGGTGGTCACTCGTCACCAACAGTGGTGGATGCCCTTGCGGACTCGTGGAATGTCTCCGCCAATGATCCTTACTTTGTAGGGCCTAAAGAACAGAGTTCGATTCACCGCACCCTAAAAAGGTCGGGCAACAGCCGCACGCATTTGTACACCCAGAGCCAAACCACAAGCTTTGATGCCTGGGGCAACGTGCTGTTGGCGGAAAATCGCTATGAGGAGGCCAACAGTTCTCATATTGTGGTTTCCACTACCAATACCCAATATGCTGCTGCGGATCAGACCAACTGGTGGATCAATAAGCCCTCAAAGCAGACGGTCACCAAAAAATCCATCCAGAGCCGCAAAGGGGTAGCCATTGCCGCAAATACGGATACACAGCAATCCGTAGTGGTGGATTTCCTGCAGTGGGACAGCAACGCCCGCAAACCCAAGCAGGTAAAAACCACGCCGTCTAATGGCAAGTGGACCCAGGTGGATACGGTTTACAACAATTACGGCCTGCCCACCAAGGTCACCACCTCTGCAGAAGGGGAAGCGCAGACACGGGTTGCGGAGACCACCGCGTTTAGCACCGATGGTTACTTCCCCAAAACGGTTAAAAATGCCCTGGGCCACACGGTAACCACCGAGACCAACGCCAGGTTCGGCCAACCGGATTCCGTCACTGATGCCAATGGTTTGACCACTCGCTACAGTTACGATGCCTTTGGCCGCGCCACTAAGGTTACAACACCCTATCGATCTGATCTCGGACTCAAGGTCGCACCGGATATTTATACTGCCCTGCAATGGTGTAGTTCCGGCTGTAGCCGCGCGCCGGGTGCGGTATTTAAAACTATTCAGCAGCAGTCCGGCACGCCGGAGCAGATTACCTACCACGATCAGCTCGGCCGCGTAATCCGCACCGAAGTTCAAGCCTTCGACGGCAGCGACTGGATTGCACGAACGGTTACCTATAACGCCCTGGGCCAGACCACGTTCGAATCGGTACCGCACTATGCCAGCAGTGGCACCAGTTATGGCACCCGCTACCTGGATTACGACACCTTCGGCCGCGCCCTGCACAAGACGGTGAACCAGACCAATGGCCAGCAGCTGGATGTAACCTACACCCACGAACAGGCCAGTGGATTTACCACCAGTATTCAGGTGAATGGCCGCCTGATGAGCCGCACCTACAACGGCCTGCAGCAGCTCACTGAAACTGTCGATGCCCTAAGCGGCACTACCCGCTATGCCTACGACGGTGCCGGCAATCCCATTGTCTTACAGGATGCCAGCGGCAATCGCATCACCGCCAAGTACAATGCCCTCGGTCAAAAGGAATGGGTGGACGACCCCAATATGGGGGCTAAATCGTTCACCTATACCGGCTTTGGCGAAGTGGAAACCGAGGTTGACGGCAACCTGGATATCACCAGCTTTACCTACGACCGCCTCGGCCGTATAGACAGCCGCAGTGTCAATGGCACAGAGGAAGCCAGCTGGATATACGACAGTGCCGCCAACGGCAAAGGCCTGCCCGCGAGGGAGAGCCGCAGCGATGCCAGCTATGCGCGCAGCTACAGCTACGACGCCCTGAGCCGCCCCTACAAAGTCACCACCGCCATCGACGGCGAAGACTTTGTTACGGTCAACCACTACGACAGTAATTACGGCCGCCTAAAAGGGCTCAGCTATCCCTCCGGGCTGACCCTGCAATACGG
>NZ_JBGMEK010000040.1:0-45763 GCF_041447265.1 Microbulbifer epialgicus | reverse complement strand
AATCGTTACCAGCGGGAAAAGAAACGGAAAAAGTGCCGGCGTCGGGCAGCGATTGAACCACTCATTGGGCATCTCAAATTTGATTTTCGACTGTCAAGAAACTTCCTCAAAGGCACAGTGGGTGATGCGATAAATCTCCTCATGGCTGCGTGTGCCTGGAATTTGAGAAAATGGATGATCAGGGCGCTGGAGGCGTTTTTTTGTGCCCTAAAAAATCGTTTTCACCTATTTTTATGATCTCAAATCCGTTCCGGCTAATAATACGGATATTTTACTTACGTTTTGGAAGGTGGATTTAGTCCGAATCGCCCCGTAAACCCTCATTACACCGTGCTGGAGGCTAGTGTTTGGTTTTTTTTCAGGGCCGACTAAATAATGGCTTTCAAGGAAACTTGGTTTAACTATTTCTCTATATTTCAATAGTTTTCTTCCCCAAACGTTGTCAGCATGCGTTTTAAGTTGGCTAAAAACTTGTTGTCATCTGTGTTGCTAAGGGAAGTCTTTGCTATTGAAGAATTTAATTTCATTTGTTAGGATTTGGCGCCCAATTGGTTCCCTAGCATCTATTGCTTAGTTATTGGGCTTTCCAGAAGGTTTCTCGGAGCAAAAAAAGATACACAGTGAAGTGTCTTTTGTCCTAAGTGTGGTGGGGTTAAGGTCTCTCTTCGGCCAAATATTACGCATGCTCTATGGCAATGCACAAAATAACTAAAACCCAGGAGTAAGACATAGGATGTCTGTGGCAGTCTTTTTACAGGGACCTCACGGCCCTTTCTTTGCAAATTTAGCAAAAAAACTGTCACACCATGGCGTAATTACCCACAAGATCAACTTTAATGGTGGTGATCGCCATTTCGGATGGGCGGATTTTCAGGTAAGTTTCACCGGCAGTGAAAGTGACTGGCCGTCCTTTTTTCGTGAATATCTTTCGCTACACGGAGTAAAAGCGGTATTCGTCTATGGTGATTGCCGTCTCTACCATTCGAAAGCTCGAAGCGTCTGCGAATCTTTGGGGGTTGCTTTTGGGGTGTTCGAAGAAGGATATTTGCGCCCGGACTTCATATCCTTTGAATGGAATGGGGTAAATGCCTTTTCTCAGACAGATTGGTCTCGTGAGGCTATAGAGAGCTATAAGCCTATTAGTCGGAAGCCAGGCCTCCCGGTAGGGCAAACCTTTTGGCACCGTGCTTGTTATGCGACAGGGTACTATTTGGCAATGCGCCTAGCTCGTTCCGAATTTTTGTATTATCAGCACCATCGCAATCGTGACTGGAAGGCTGAAGCAACCTGTTGGCTGCGAAGCTTTGCTCGTAAGGGGCTTTATAAGATAACAGAGCGCTACCTAACACCAAATTTGATTGGTGAATTCAGCCAACGCTTTTTTTTGTTCCCCCTACAGACTCGTGATGATTTCCAGTTGCGTGAGCATTCTGATTTGCTCTCCATAGAAAACGCCATTGACAGGGTATTGAAGTCTTTTGCCGGGAATGCCCCTAGCGATACGGTGATGGTTATTAAGCATCATCCGATGGATCGCGGATTTTGTCATTATCAGAAGCTGATCAATGTTCTGGAAGTTCGTTATAGCATTCGGGGCCGGGTAATCTACTGTCATGACCTGCATTTACCCACCTTACTTGATCATGCTCTTGGGGTGGTAACTATTAACAGTACCGTTGGTATTTCTGCATTATTGCACAAGGTGCCAACTAAAGTGCTGGGCCGCGCGCTATATGATATGCCGGGCTTAACGCATCAGGGCCCCCTCTCGAGCTTTTGGTCTGAGCCCACGCAGGTGGATTTTGAGCTGTTCAAGCGGTTCCATACCTATCTTTATGAACAGACCCAACTGGATGGCAGCTTTACCAGAGCAGCGAGAACCACCATTAATGGTGTGGTTGATCGTTTGCTTGCTGCTGGCGCGGACAGCCTCCAGGTTAGACTGTCCAGCGGCAGTAGGAGGGACGCTGGCTAATTCTGCTATCTAGCTATCTCCTTATAGAGTGTGTCGTCCTGTTTGCAAACCTTGACCTTACCTTGGGCTAGGCAGTTTCTACGGTGCCATTCTCGGTAGTCACTCTTTGTTTAAAAAATAGGCTGATCTAAGTCGACTAACCTGTTAGACTGCGCGGCCTTTTGACCCGCCGCTCCGGTCCCGCGATAGGGACTTTGGCTTCAAGTGAATTCCGAAATGACCGATACCCCTAAACCGGCCGGCTTCGACCAGCTGGGCCTGCCGCCTGAAATCCTCAATGCCATCGAAAAGCTTGGTTATGAGACTCCATCCCCAATTCAGGCGCAGACTATCCCTTCCTTAATGGAGGGTCGCGATGTACTGGGCCAGGCACAAACTGGTACCGGCAAAACAGCTGCTTTTGCGCTGCCGCTGCTTTCCCAGTTAGATTTGAGTGACCGGCGCCCCCAGGCGCTGGTATTGGCGCCGACCCGTGAACTGGCAATCCAGGTGGCAGAAGCTTGCCAGGCCTATGCAGCCAAACTTAAAGGCTTTCATGTAGCACCGATTTACGGTGGTGCCGACTACCGTGGACAGATACAGCAGCTGAAGCGCGGAGTACAGCTAATAGTGGGAACCCCTGGTCGGGTGATGGACCATATGCGCCGCGGCTCCCTGGATCTCTCCAATTTACGCACGCTGGTACTGGATGAAGCTGATGAAATGCTGCGCATGGGCTTTATTGATGATGTGCAATGGGTATTGGAGCAGATTCCTGAAGAGCGCCAGATCGCCCTCTTCTCTGCGACCATGCCCAAAGAGATTGCCCGTATTGCCCGCGAACACCTGCAGGAGCCGGTAGAAGTCAAAATTCGGGTTAAGACCGAGACTGCCGAGACTATTCGCCAGCGTTACTGGCCAGTGGGTGGTCTTCACAAGCTGGATGCACTGACCCGCATTCTGGAAGCTGAGCCAGTGGATGCCACGATTATTTTTGTGCGCACCAAGAACAGCACTGTGGAGCTCGCAGATAAGCTGGCAGCGCGTGGCTTCGCCAGCGCAGCATTGAATGGAGATATGGCACAGAACCTGCGTGAGGCGGTGATCGACAAGCTCAAAAATGGCAAACTCGATATCGTAGTGGCCACCGATGTGGCGGCGCGTGGCTTGGATGTGAGGCGTATCAGCCATGTGATCAACTACGACATCCCCTACGATACTGAAGCCTATATCCACCGTATTGGCCGTACTGGCCGCGCAGGACGTGAAGGTGATGCCATCCTGTTTGTGGCACCGCGTGAGCGTCGCATGCTGCGAATTATTGAAAAGGCCACCAAAAAGCCGATTGAAAAGCTGGAGTTGCCAAGTGCTGCGGCGGTTAACAGTGCTCGAATGCAGCGTTTCCGTGAACGTATTACCGCAACATTGGAAGGCCAAACTGATCTGGCTCCCTACCGCCAGCTGGTAGAGGAATTCCTGGCACAAAATGACGTGGATCCACTGGATGTAGCCGCAGCACTGGCTGCGATGGCTCAGGGTGATCAGCCTTTGCTGATCAAAGAGCAGGAGCCCAAGCAGCGCAGAGAACGACGCGAGCGCGATGATGACTTCGAAGGGGCGCGCGGTCGCAAGAAAGGTGGTTATGAGAAAGACCGCAAGTTGCCGGCACCGGACGAAGGCCTGGAACGCTACCGTATCGAAATCGGACGCGAGCATGGTGTAAGGCCAGGCAGTATTGTTGGCGCGATTGCCAATGAAGTGGAGCTGGATAGTTCCTACATTGGTCGCATTGAGATCTACCCGGATTTCACTACGGTGGACCTGCCTGAAGGAATGCCAAAAGAAGTCTTCCAGCACCTGAAAAAAGTGCGTGTGGCTGGAAAGCCGATGAAGATTTCACGCTTTGATGAGACGAGCTCAAAGCCCAAGGGTAAGCCGAAAGGCAAACCCAAGGGCAAGTCGAAAGATAAGCCAAAAGGAAAGCCAAAGTTCAAGCGGGAGAATAGCGGGGAGTAATATGGCCCCCTATAAAAAAACGGCGCCGAAGGCGCCTTTTTTTTATTTGATAAACCATTTTGGTTTATCGCTTTTTCTATTCTCCGGTGCTAGCGCTGCGGCAGCATACGGGTCAGGGTGGTATCGCGTTTCACAAAGTGATGCCACAGGGCGGCTGTAATATGCAGGCCAACCAATATCAACAGTGCCGGCCATAGAACGTCTTTGTGAAGGAAGGCGAGCTGCTTGCCCAGATCGGGGTTTTTCTCTAACAGGCGTGGCAACGCGAAGAGACCAAAAAACTCAGTATCCCGGCCAAACAGCTGGCGCATGGCAATTCCGGATACCGGCATTGCCAACAAGACCAGGTAAAGGGCGCCGTGTGTCAGTTTGGAAACGGTCTTCTGCCAAGTAGTTCCCTGAATTTCTGGGCGCTTGTGGCGGGCGCGCCAGTACAGGCGAACAGCCAGCAGCATCAGTACAGCAACACCCAACGAGAAGTGCAGGCGTACAAACCAGCCGCGCATGGGGTCCTCCCGGTCGAAGAACTCATGTAACTCTACAGCTCCCCACACGGCCAGCAGTAAAATTACAAATAACCAGTGCAAGCCTTTACTGACTGAATTCCAGCCTTTGCTCGATGTTGACATAGGTAAATCTCCTGTAAAAACAATGCCCGAGAAAGGGCTTATCAATTGTGGCGAGTGTGTGCACCCGCTCCAGTTATGTCTCTGTGGTTAATTCGGCCTGTGGGCTTTTACCTCCAGTGGCAGCGCGAATGCCCTTTAAGTGGGAAAAACAGGTATCCCGCGCTGTTTGTAGGAAATCAGCCAAGTAAGCCTGCTCCAGTATTTCCTCTCGCACCGCTGCGTAGAGGGTGCTCCAGAGGCCCTTTTCCCCCAGGCGCAATTGCGCAATAAATCCTTTTTGCAGGTATTCGTGTAGGGCCCAGTCGGGTAGGGCACAGACACCACGGCCACTGGCCACCAGTTGCACCATCATAACTGTCAATTCTGCCGTACGCACATCTGCGGGTTCAACACCTGCCGGGTCGAGGAAATGTTGGAATATATCCAGGCGCTCCCGCTCCACGGGATAGGTGATCTGTATTTCTCCGTCCAGGTCATTGGGGGTGACCCAGCGCCGCTTGCCATTTTGTAACAGAGGGTGATTACGGCTGAGCGCCAGGCACATTTCGAAGCTGAACAGAGGGTAGTAGTGGATACCTTTCAGCTCTGAATCAGGGTTGGAGGTGACCACGAGATCCAGATCGCCGCGAACTAGTGCCGGTAGTGGTGCGAAGTGAAATCCACTACAGAGGTCCAGCTCTACTTCGGGCCAGTCGTCGCGGTAGGTATTTAGGGTTGGCATCAGCCACTGATAACAGCTGTGGCATTCAATGGCGATATTGAGACGACCAGACTGGCCTGAGGCGAGCCGTGCCAGGTCGCGCTGTGCGACGGCCACCCTCGGCAGTATGTCGTCAGCGAGCTGTAACAGGCGCAGTCCTGCGCTGGTAAAGCGTAGGGGGCGGGATTTGCGCACAAATAACGGTTGGTCGTGGCGCTCCTCCATTTCCCGGAATAAATGGGATAGTGCCGATTGGGTTAGGTGTAGCCTCTCGGCGGCTCGGACCAGGCTGCCGGTCTCCCTTAGGGTACAAAGGGCACGTAGTTGGCGCAGCTCAATCATCTTTAAATTTATTCATGTTAACCGCAAAAAATATGAAATTGATTGAATAACACTGTGCCGACACAATCAAGTCTGAATTATCGCGGAGTGTGTGACGGGATCTGGAACCGGCGATTTACCGCGAACGACCGTATACACGGAGCGATGCTCCCTCACAGGAATGGACTTGGTAACAGAGACATGGCGCAGACACATATTCTTGGCTATCCCCGTATCGGGGCCAATCGTGAGTTAAAGAAGGCCCAGGAGGCATACTGGCGTGGGGAAACTTCCCAGCAGCAACTCTTGCAGGAGGGAGAGGAAATACGTCGTAGCAACTGGCAGGCACAGAGTGATGCCGGTCTGGATTGGGTGACAGTGGGAGATTTTGCCTGGTATGACCAGGTACTGAATCACTCGTTGATGTTTGGTGTGGTGGGCGATCGTTTTTCTGAAGGTGCCGCGGAGAACAAACTGGATCAGTACTTTCGTTTGGCGCGGGGGCGAGCTCCCTCTGGGCAGCCGGTTGCGGCCAGTGCAATGACCAAGTGGTTTGATACTAACTACCACTACCTGGTACCGGAGTTTACTGATCAACAGGCCTTCTCCCTGGATAGTGAATGGTTGTTGGATGAAGTACGTGAAGCTCAGGTTCAGGGGCAAAAAGTAAAGCCGGTAGTAATGGGTCCCTTAACCTACCTATGGTTGGGAAGAGGCGTTGATAGCGCTTTGGCACTGTTGCCGAGTTTGTTGCCGTGTTACACACAGTTGTTTTCGCAGCTGGCTGATCTCGGTGTGGAGTGGGTACAGCTCGATGAACCAATCCTGGGTTTGGACTTGCCAGAAGAATGGCGCTCCGCATTTATTGGTGCATACAAGGGAATTGGCGCGGATTCTGGCAGCCTGAATTTACTCCTGGCAACTTACTTTTCCCCACTGCGGGAAAATCTACAGCTGGCTTTCTCTCTGCCAGTGGATGGTGTGCATATTGACTGTATACGAGCGTCTGAAGAATTAAATACTGCCCGCGATCTCCTTGGTGATAAGCAGGTACTATCTGCAGGTGTGGTGAACGGACGTAACATCTGGCGTGCAGATCTGGATAAATGGCAGCGTGTCCTGAAGCCAATGGCGGAAAAGCTGGGTGACCGCTTGTGGATCTCAGCCAGTTGTTCGTTGCTACACAGCCCGGTAGACCTGGATACTGAAACCTCCTTGCCCGTGGAGCAAAAGCAAAAACTTGCCTACGCTCGCCAAAAACTGGATGAGCTGGTGCAACTGCAAAGTCTTCTAGATCAAGAAGTAAGTACGACCGTAACCGAGTTGAAGAGCGGTGATAAAAGCGGTTCAGTTGCCCAACAGCTACGGGATACATGGCGTGAACAGGGTTACCTGGAGCGCGTTCCCGTGCAGGCTGAGCGCTGGCAATTACCACTGCTGCCTACAACGACTATCGGTTCATTCCCACAGACTGATCTACTGCGCAAGGTTCGCCGCCAGTATCGCAATAGTGAAATCAGTGAAAAAGATTATCTGGAGCATTTGCGCGCGGAGATTGCTGAAGCGATCCGGCGGCAGGAAATTCTTGGCTTGGATGTTCTGGTTCACGGTGAAGCCGAGCGCAACGACATGGTGGAGTACTTTGGTGAACAGCTTGATGGATTTGTGCATACCGGCAATGGTTGGGTGCAGAGTTATGGTTCCCGCTGTGTAAAACCGCCGATTATTTTTGGGGATATTTCCCGGCCCCAGGCAATAACTGTGGAGTGGAGCAGCTACGCACAGAGCCTTACCAAAAAACCTGTAAAAGGCATGTTGACTGGCCCGGTAACGATTCTCAACTGGTCCTTTCCGCGAGAGGATATTCACCGCAGTGAGAGCTGCCTGCAAATTGCCAGGGCTTTGCGTGAGGAGGTTCTGGACCTGGAGTCGGCGGGTATCGGTATTATTCAAATAGATGAGCCGGCTCTGCGCGAAGGCGTGCCCCTGAGAGAATCAGAACATGCAGATTACTTCTCGTGGGCGGTGGGTTGTTTCCGCTATACCTGCAGTGAAGTGAAAGCGGAAACGCAAATCCATACTCATATGTGTTACAGCAATTTCAATGCAATTATGGATGCTATTGTTTCCCTTGATGCGGATGTGATTACTATCGAATCAGCTCGCTCCGACTTGCGCCTGCTCAGTGCTTTTGCCGATAGAAGTGATGGCTATCCCAATGAGATTGGACCAGGCATTTACGATATCCATTCACCCAATGTTCCTGAGCGAGGAGAATTGGTGGATCGCCTGAAGAAAATTGCCGAAGTGGTTCCGGTAGAGCGCCTCTGGGTAAATCCGGATTGCGGTCTCAAAACCCGTAGCTGGGCAGAAGTCGGATCATCCCTGCTAAATATGGTAGAGGCTGCGCGCACTGTGCGTACAGAACTGGCTTAGTCAATTTATAAGTAGAAAAACCGGCAATCATTTGGATTGCCGGTTTTTTCTTTTCTGTTTTTTCCGCTTCTGTTTTTTCCGCTTACTGGGACTTGGCGGCTACTGTAGTAGTGTTATTTAATTCAAATGGCACTGAAGGGTGGAAAGGTTTAATACCCAAGGCTGTGTAAAGCTCATCCGGGCGATACATATTCTGCCCCTCGAGCACCAGTGCGGTGCGACGCAGCGCGGTAATATCCTCGAGAGGATTTCCCTCCAGTAAAACCAGGTCTGCATTTTTCCCAACCATAATACTGCCAGTGTATTCGTCGGCCCCCATAACCTGTGCCGGTACCAGGGTGGCCGTGCGCAGCACATCAATATTGGGAATTCCGGCTTTGGCATAGAGCTCCAGTTCACGTAAAAGGGTAAATCCGGGGATGCCATCGGAGCCCGCTACCATAGTGACCTTATGCTCGTGTAGCTTGAGCATCATGGCCAGCAGGGCTTCCGCTGAAAGGTCGTAGTCATCCCGGTGTTCCGGCTTCACATCCAGTTCGGCCCCAACAAAAGCGCGTTGGATATTCACTGGAAGGTGGTCGGTAATATCGGCAAATTCAGGATCTACTTTGCCCGGCTGGCGCAGTAACATCGAGCTGAATACGGTGGTGGTTGCGTCTACGACAGTACCTTTCTTGGCTAGCTTATCCAGGAAAGCAGCCACTTCTTTGCTATCCAGATCCAGCTCGTGGGCGTGCTCCCCGATTTCTGTAAAGCGCAGTCTTTTACGGGTATCTATCTTGCCCATAAAATTCAGGAACAGCATATTGATATGCTGAATTTCATCAAAGCCCGCATCCACGGCTTCCTCGGCGGTCATAAATGCAGGGATATGGCCGGATAAACGCATACCATTTTCGTGGATATGCTTGGCTAAGGGAGCGATCCACTCGGGCTCCATTGAGCTGTAGGTTTTAATTTGCTGATAGCCGCGATCCGCGTACCATTCGACAATATCCTTAGCTTCTTCCAGGCTGTCTGCAGTCTTGCCCATACGCATGGCATTTTCGCTTTCCCGGTCCATAAAGCCCGCGCGGAATAGGTCGCCGCCGATAATCTGCTCGGATTCATACAGTTCAGAAATTCGTGTTACAGATTCATGGGTATTACCAATATCGCGAACGTTGATAATCCCTGCTGCCATATTCAAAGTGCCATCAGCAGCAGATAAGTGTGTGTGCATATCCCAGAGGCCGGGGATCAGCGTATGGTTACGGGCATCAATGGTGGTTGCCCCATTGGCTTTGATCGGTTTTTTACTGATTTTTGCGATCTTTCCATCTTTGATCAGAACATGCTGCTTTCTCTGTAGTTTGCCAGATTCAACATCAACCAGGTTGACGTTGCTGATCAGGATGGGTTGGGTTGATGTGTGGGTATGTTTCTTGGCAATACCTTGCAGGTACTGGTCTGCGGCTGCAACTTGCCGGGTTTTCAGTTCTTCGAGGTGAGATTTATCCCAACCTTTGCGCAGGATGGCGAACCATCCCCCCTCATCGGAGGCAAATAAATCCCCATTGTCATCGTACCAGGCGAGATCTGGGGTAAAGCCCAGGCCGCTTACGCCGTAAAGGTGGACCGTTTTCTTTTTCTCGCCTTGTTGCAGGGTCACTTTATCAAGCTTATAGAGGCGTGCTTTTCCCTGCGGCAGTAAATCAATATTTTGATCTGCATCGGCAATCAGTGCTTTTACCAATTGTGTCTGTACGGCAAGGGTGCTGTTTTTGGGAATATAAAACTGGGCTTCGGAAGTTTTTGCGCTGCCATGCTCATCGGAACCTTTCCAGCGAGCGACACCATTTTCCAGGGAAAATTCTTCACTGACTGGAGCACCAAATGGGCTGATCCCTTCAATGGATAGTTGCTCGGGCATTGCCGCCTCACCGATAGTGAAGCTCTCCTTGAGGTTTAGGCGGCGGTTATTCCAGCCGAGCTTTAATTCACCAGATACCTTTGTTCCATCCTGGTGAATAACTTCAGAGCCGGCAATGCCCTCTTTATCGTAAAAAATATATTCGATTGATTTTGCGTAAGCGGTATTGGCTGCGGCTAGTACCGTGGCTGCGATAAGCGTTGCCAGTGTTTTTTTTCTCATGGATCGTCCCTTTTTTTGTTGTAATGCCGGTGATGGACTTTGGCTTCTTTTCGGTGAGGGGGCAAGCAGCTCTGGGGAGCAAACGGCGAAAGGAAAAGCGGGAGCGGTAGGGCGTTCTTTAATGTTTTAACTTTCGGAGTAAGGTAAAGGTACTGCGAGAGCGCTTACTTGTAAGCACTCTCACAATATTGCTTTAGTCTATGAACTAAGGGTTGCGAGAAAGGTTTTCGTTACCGGTTGCGTGTACGACAATATTGTCTTCAATGCGCACACCGCCATAGGGGCGGAAGCTGTCGACCTTATTCCAGTTAACCTCGGCAGCGAGGTCTGAGTCTTTCAGCTCTCCTAATAAGCTGTCGATAAAGTAGAGTCCCGGCTCGATGGTAAATACCTGGTTCTCCTCGATAGTTCGGCTGGTACGCAGGAATGGGTACTCGGCCGGTGGGGGTGTCGTACCTCCATCGGGGCCGGTCTGGTGACCGCCAACATCGTGTACCTGGAGGCCGAGGAAGTGGCCCAGACCGTGTGGCAGGAATGGGCGAGTTAAGCCGGATTCCACAGCACTCTCGGCAGAGGTTTTGATGATGTCAAACTGCGCCAACAGCTCCCCCACGCTTAAGTGACACTGGCGATGCAATTCCGGGTAGGGCAGGCCAGGTTTGAGGCCGTCCACCAGCTGCAACTGTTTTTCATCCATAGCCGTTACCAGCTCTGCGAACTCATTATCGGCATAGGCGTAAGTGCGAGTGATATCGGAGCAGTAGCCATTGCAGTCAGCACCCGCATCGATCAAGAAGCTTTTCAGCTGCGGCTCAGTCAGGCGTTCAGTAGACAGGTGGGTGTAGTGCAGGATTGCGGCGTGTTCATTCAGGGCAACAATATTGCCGTAGGGCATACGGTTCTCGCCCTGGCCAGCAGCGCCCAGGTAGGCCTGGTTGATCTCAAATTCACTGGCACCACTGCGGAAAGCCTGCTCGGCGGCCCGGTGCCCATTGATCGCAATACGGTTCGCCTCACGCAGGCAGGCGACCTCATAAGGCGTTTTATAAGCGCGGGCCCAGTGCAAGCGGTTGATCAGAAGCTCCGGATTTTCCTCCCCCAGTGACCAGCCTTGCAGCTTCTCGCTCTCGCCGATAAAAGCGGCATTCTCTGGGCTCAGGAACGCCTGGGCATCGGCCGGCTTACTCAGTAGCTCGATATCGTAGAAATCGCTCCAGAAGGTCTGGGGTGCCGGCGGTACATAGTGCCAAAAGTCTACTGGACGGTAGAACAAAAGCTTTGGCTTTTGTCCGCGCTGATAGATAACCCAGCTGTGGGGATTGTCGGTAATGGGAACCAGTGCCTTAAAGTGGGGATTCACCTTAAACGGGTAGTAGTTATCGTCCAGAAACTGCATCCTGGGAGCGCCACTGAATACGTTGAGGGTTTCAAACCCGCTCTGCTCGAGGATTTCATCGTAGCGGCGGCACAGGGTGGCCATATGATGGGCGTAAAGGTTTTTATCCATGTTCTCCCCAAAATGGATCGCTGAATCTATAAGACGGCATAGTGTATAGTCTGATGTCTGGATATTTGGCCTGAAATTCGACCATGGAAAAGAAGATACTGCTGACCGACTGCCCTGATGATAAGGGGCTGATCGCGAAGATTACCAACATTTGCTACAAGCACCAGCTCAATATCATCAAGAATGACGAGTTTGTAGACCGGGAACAGGGGCGCTTCTTTATGCGTACCGCCCTTGAAGGGATCTTCAATGATGCAACTTTCCTGGAAGATCTGGATATGGCCCTACCTCAAGGTGCTGAGCGGCGCCTGATTTCGACAGAGCGTAAGAAACGCCTGGTGCTGATGGTTACCCGTGAGCCTCACTGCTTGGGGGATATACTGATGAAATGCTATTCAGGTGCTTTGGATGTGGAAATCACAGCAGTGATCGGTAACCACCCTGATCTGGCGAGC
Source organism: Microbulbifer epialgicus (assembly GCF_041447265.1). NCBI lineage: Bacteria > Pseudomonadati > Pseudomonadota > Gammaproteobacteria > Cellvibrionales > Microbulbiferaceae > Microbulbifer > Microbulbifer epialgicus. Next base: position 33,611 of record NZ_JBGMEK010000040.1, on the reverse strand, counting down.
CTGGTACAAAAGTTTGATATTCCCTTCCATTGCGTGCCTGCGGAAGGGATGGATCGTGTGGCACATGAGCAACAGGTTGCTGCGTTGGTAGATGAGTACAACCCGGATTACCTGGTGCTGGCCAAATATATGCGTGTACTCACTTCCGATTTTGTAGCCCGCTATAGCGGTCGCATCATCAATATTCACCACTCCTTCCTGCCCGCCTTTATCGGTGCAAAGCCCTACCAGCAGGCCTATGAGCGTGGTGTGAAGATAATTGGAGCCACGGCTCACTTTGTTACCGATGACCTGGACGAAGGGCCGATTATTGAGCAGGATGTGATTCATATAGACCATGCCTACTCAGCAGAATCTATGGCAGATGCCGGCCGGGATGTGGAAAAACAGGTATTGTCGCGCGCCCTGCAGTTGGTGCTGCAGGAGCAGGTGTTTATCCATGGGAATAAAACGGTGGTGTTTAAATAACTAACTGAAAATGGATGAGGGGTGACTCTTCTCGGCGAGAAGATGACTAGAAATCATGGGGAACTTTTGTGACAGATAATAATAAAAATACTGATTGGTTTTTCTTGTCAAGAATGATTGGAGTGTTGATATTTTTCTTGGCAATCGAAGCTTGTTCTGGTTATAAGCCTATTCCAGGCATGAAGGAAACCTTCCATACCGAAATTGCGCCCAATGGCGCCAAACGCTTCACATTTACCCTGAAAAGGGAACAGTGGGATATTCCTGCCCCTGTGAAGGCTAGTTCCAGCAATCCACGTCGAATGCAGCGGGAAGCTACAGGGCGTGGGACTGGCTCTAACCGTCGGATTGAAGACCACTTTGATTCAATGCTTGAGAAGAAATTGATGGAAACCGGTTTCTGTGAGCAGGGATATTTTGAGATTGAGCGGACCATCTCTGGGCATGGCGGTGAGGTAAGAGGAGAGTGTAGAGAGGGTGCCTTTTAAAGGTTTTACAAGTCTCTTTTGTTAAATATAGTACTGAAATTTAAGGGAATGTTGCTTGGCCTTGGAGGATGTTGAACAGGACTGATCGATATCTGGCGTGGATTTGATGTTGAAAGTGTAGTTAAGAATAGTGAAGTGCGAATCAATACTGGAGCAGGTCTCAACGCAACAACTAATTGCGGTTTTTGATCTTTTATCAGATATTATTTTTTGGGTTAAAGATGAATCCGGTTGCGTGGTTCACTGTAATCGGGAGTTTATCAAGCACGTTGGTTGTAGATCCCTAAATCAGGTAGTGGGTCGCTCAGATATGGACTTTTCCCCTTCGTATCTTGCGAAAAATTATATGCGGGATGACAAGAGGGTGATGGCGGGGGAGACAATTACAGATCGGCTGGAATTAAATATAGGAAAGTCTGGAGAGTTAGTATGGTTTACAACCTCGAAACGCCCCTTGAAAGATTCCACAGGAAAAATTATAGGGACCTATGGTGTTGCCAGGGATCTGAAAGAGACGGTAAAAACCCTATCCTGTATGGATAAACTAAAAAAACCGGTTGAGTATATAAAAAACAATTACAGTCATCCGATTACTGTGGAGCAACTTGCAGAAGTTGCCAGCCTTTCCGTTAGTGCATTAGAGCGACGCTTCAAAAAACATCTGGAGAAAACGCCGATGCAGTTTGTCCGGGAAGTAAGGCTGGAAAACTCTCGCCGCATGCTGGTGGAAACACAAAGCCCTATATCGGAAATTGCCTATCGGGTTGGATTTACTTCCCATAGCTACTTTAGCAGACACTTCAAGGATATGTTTGGGCAGCTTCCCGCCACTTACCGGGATGAGGTCCAATCTCAGATTTAGTAGAGCTCAAGTTAAGTAATTGGAGCATACTCTTAGGCCGCCAGCTTGGCTTCCTTAGGCTAAGCCGGTAATCGCCTATTTTAGTCATTTCAGAATACTTTGATTTTTCATGCGACATAAGCGCTATCCCTATAAATAAGGTAATAATCGGGGTGATATTCTGCCCCTCCGTGCCTTTTTCTCTCTGCTTAAGATATCAATACGCCGATTTTGTTTCATTACTGTCCCAGTTTTGATTACCCCTTCATGAAGGTTTTTTCTTAGGGTTTTAGTGCTCAACAAATGAACTGCCTGAGTGGGATTCCTGAGTGGGATTTAGGGGCTCTTGTACAATTTTTCGCCAGCTTCCTACCGGAGCTGTCGCCTTTAGATAAGTTTATAAAAGAAGAATAGAAAGTTGGGATGCTATGAAAACAATGAAGAAAAACAGCCGAAATAAGATGAATGCCTGGAGTAAGGAATTTAAACGGAAGTCGATAGTCTCTGCTATCTCGCTGGTCGTTAGTAGTATAGCGATAGCAGAAGATGCTTCCGATTCCGATAACAGAATAGAAGAAGTTGAGGTAATTGGAATCCTTGGAAGTACTACCAGAAATCTTGAAATCAAGCGGGACTCCAGTGCGATTGTGGATGCAATTACTGCGGAAGATGTGGGTAAGTTTCCAGATAAGAACGTAGCGGATTCACTCCAGCGAGTGCCTGGTATTACCATCGATCGCAGTGGTGGTGAGGGTAGTACTGTTAGCATTCGCGGCACTAGTGAAGAATGGACCTTAACTCAATTGAACGGGAACTATATCGCGACTTCTGGTCAAGGTGCCCCTTCCCGTAACTTTAACTACACTTTGCTGCCCTCTAATATGATTAGCAAAGTAGAAGTTTATAAAAGCCCGGAAGCGCGAATTGATGAAGGTGGTATAGGAGGAACCGTTATTCTCCACAGCCGTAAGCCTCTGGAAATGGATGCGGGCGAGGGGATTGTCTCAGCGGAAACAACTTATTCGGATACTACTGAGGAGTGGGAGCCACAATTTAACGCCTTTTATTCCTGGAAAAATGAATCAGACACTTTTGGAATATTGGCCGGCTATACAAAGCAGGATCGAACTGTTATCGACATTTCAAACCATGCCCGCCATTGGCGCTTCCACTCGGATACTGTTGAGGGGGCCGAGAGGCCGGCCATTGTCGATCAGCAAACGGGCGAAGTCTACAACAATGTGTGGGCGCCGCGTGCAATGGATATTTATCATAGTGAAGAAGATAGAACTCGGGATGGGTATCAGTTAACCGCCCAGTGGCGTCCCACCGAGCGGCTAGAGCTTGGTTTCAATTATTTTGGTTCTAATTTGGGTTATAACCGACGTAACCAAAACCTTACTTTTGCTGAGTGGAATGAAGATCACAATGCCTATTACGGCATTGAGTTGGAGGGAGATACCGTAGTTGGCTATGGCAACATCGATACCGAAAAACTCAATGCTGATAATTGGGGTGATGATGATGTCAATGGTGGGGAAAAAGTAAGACGCGGTTTGATGTCCCCCCAGTTGACGGGTCAGGATGTAACTGGTGAGTCCGAATCACATACCTTCGATTTGGAGCTAATCTACGAGGGTGACTCCTACAAGATAACTGCTAATGTTGGCCGAAGTGAAGCGAAGGGCGGTATTTCCGAGCAGATTATGGCTAACATGGATGCCCGTAATGGCTCTGTGGAAAGCTGGCATTGGTCTATTGCTGATGGAAAGCCAAGCTATGAACTCTCTACTGATCTCACGTCAGATCGCGATGCTTATCCCTATTATGATTGGTACAATTCAAAAGCTACTCAGAATAGAGACCGGGAGGATTATTACCAGTTTGACCTTGATCTCGATATGGATTGGGGGGTGGTTACCAAAGTATATGTTGGCGCGAAATACCGAGATCACGAAATCAAGTCACTGAGAGATAATTTCTTATGGGATGACGGTATTGATGATAATGGCGGCTATCGTGGTTGGCTGCCAGGAACAGAATGGTTCCACAACCCAGATTTTCATCCAGACACTTCAACTTTGTTAGGCGACGATGTTGTGGATAATAGCGCCGGTGATACTGGAGCTATTGACTACCTGCCTTTTGATATTGATGCGCTGAATGAATACGTCAGTGAGAACTTTGATCGCACTGTTGTCTCGGTATTGTCTGGGACTTACACGATCAATGAAGAAATATTCTCCACCTATGCCCAGGCCGATTTTCAGTGGGAGAATTTCCGCGGCAACTTTGGGGTACGGTATGTTTATACAGACTTAGCGACATCGGCTTATGATGACATCAGAGACCAAGTAACAGATGTGGCTAACGAAAATAAAGCTAGCAACGATTCTGAAAATATTCTGCCAAGTTTGAATGTTGCATGGGATCTAAGTGACAGCGTTGTTGTTCGCTTTGCTGCAGCTAAGACAATGTCCAGAGTTAGTTATGCGGATCTAGGGCAGGGGGAAAGCTATGGTCCTCCGGTAAATATTAATTCCCCTGACTCATGGAGTGGACGGGGATCGGGTTCATCAGCCAACACGGGATTGGAGGCTATGTTGGCCAACCAGTACGATTTAGGGGTTGAATGGTATTACCTTGATGGCTCGGCAATAGGTGCGACGCTGTTTAGTAAGGATATCAGTAACCTTCCCATCACTACGACTGAAGTTGTATTGCGTGAGCACGATTGTTGCAATGGGCCTATTGAAGTAGATATGACCACAAAGATTGGAGGAGCTGAAGCAACCTCGGAAGGTGTTGAGCTGTTTGCGCAGCATGCGTTTGAAAGTGGTTTTGGTGTAATTGCTAATTATACCTACACTGATACCAGTACCTCGGGAGTATTTCTTAATGGCGTAGAAACTGAAGCGGAGATTCCCGGCACTGCAAAGCATCAGTACAATCTTTCGGCTTACTATGAGAATGATGTTTATAGTGTCCGTGCTTCATACAATTGGAAAGATGATCGGGCTGGTAGCTATCATCAAGGATATAATCTCTACGATAAGGATTATGGTCAGCTCGATGTTAATGCCAGCTACACTGTCAATGATAATTTAAACATAACAGCGTCAATTATTAATTTGACAGAGGAAGTAGCAGAGGGGTATTGGAAGCAGGAAAACCGTATGACTGATTATGCTTACTCTGGGCGCCGCTTATATATTGGTGCTAATTATAAATTCTAATGCATTGTTGATCGTGCTTTTCGGGTAAGGCAAGGCTATTTACCTTACCCGATTTTTCCACATATCAATTGTAGATAAAGTACCCAGCCAGTTTCTATTTGGGTACTTTTATATCTGCTCCCGTGCTTATTAAGTTCCAATTTAGAGTTTAGATTGTCGGGATAGGAAAATGCTTCCTGCTGAAGTGAAATTTCATTTCATATAATGCTTTTAGTCGCCTAAGGCTGCAGGCCTTTGATGATCTTTATGAATTAAAATGATTAGCTTGTACCAAGCAAGATCATTGGTTATTGTTGGTCTTGATGGCTAATATTTATAAGGCCATTTTTTAAAAATTTAATAATAAATATGGGTTTTTACATGAAACAACAATGTCTAAGGGTGATGCAGGCTGCTTGTGTCTATCTTATCTGCCATGCCAGTGCACATGCCGATATCGAGGTGATTAGCTCCAATATTTGCCCATCTGGCACTTCAGAGGTGACTTACACTGAGGCCCTCAATTACCCCGATGAATTTTGTGCTTTGCTCGTCAGTGGCGATGTGGTTGGTTTGTCGAACGGGGCTTCAATTGAGCATGTAGGTTCAAACTGCCAGCTGTCAGGGAGTGACAGTCGTCAAATTACTAAAAAGTTATGTAAATCTCAACCTTCCTCTCCACATGTTGTTAGTGGAAGCCAATGTGGAACTGATGCAAATCCGGTTACCTATCTTGAAGCACAGCTTTATAAAGATGAGTTATGCTCGGTCCTGGGCGATTGGGAAATCGTTAACCTTGCCGAAAATGGCTCCATGGATGGTAGCGGATATGGGTGTGGCTCACGCAAGAATGAAGTTCGTACTCTGGGGTCGACATTGTGCAAGTCTGACTCTATTCAGCCAATTGAATCTCGACCTAAAGTCGCTTATGTCGAGGTAAATAGCAATGATATTGGTAACGCTGGATGCTTCACGGAAAGTGATGGCAGCCAACTATTTGATATCGCCGTAATTTTTGCGGCAAATATTAATTATGATGATGATGGACAAAAGGCCGTTTTACATTTTAATGATCAGGTGTCTGACCTGCTCAACAATAATTTGAGCACCATACAAGATTTGCAGGCCAAAGGTACAAAGGTGGTGCTTAGCGTATTGGGCAATTGGCAAAATGCCGGCTGGTCTTGCTTTGCGGATGAGCAATCAGCTGATGACTTTGCGCAGCAGTTAAAAGATGCCGTGGATCAATATGGGCTGGACGGTATTGATATTGATGATGAATATTCACAATGTAGCCAAACCTACACCGACTCTTTGGTTAAGGTTACCAGCGCTCTACGTGAAAAAATGCCGAATAAAATCATTTCCAAAGCATTATGGGAAGATTCTAAGTACTTCCAGGCACAGTGGAATGGAAAAAAGCTGGGAGACCAGTTAGATTATGGATGGGAAATGAGCTATTGGAAGGGTGCAAATTGTAGCTCTCGAATCCAGGAGTACATTAATCTAGGAGTTGACAAATTGAAACTTGGTGTTGGGGCTTCTACTGTGCAAAATCCTGATGCTTCTGTAGCAAGAGATTTAGCAGCTTGTAATGAGAGTAACAACCTGGGTGGTGGCACCATGATTTTTAATGTTACTAAAGATTCTTATAGTTACCTTTCAACGGTATGGCCTGGTACTTCACAGGTGCCTAACTGTCTTAAGTAATTAAAAACAGTCTTAATAAAATCCCCGTGGAATCTTGTGTGGCCTGATGAAGCGGGGAATTGATCAGGCTAAGGGTTGAGAGGATAGAAAACTAAATTCGAAAACATCGATAGTTGTGATTTAGTTAATTTCCTTTAGTGAAGCTATTTCGGGGTGGATAATAAACACTCCGAAATACAATTCTTATACTCGGCTAATACGGGGTGATTCCTGATTCTTCTTGAATATATCTCTACTCTTCATTAATGAATTCTTTCTTAAAGAAGGCCTCATTGGGGTGTGGCTTTTTTTTGCCATTGCTTCCATATGAGCTTTCTGTTCTGCCTTAGCTTGGTTTCTCAATTTCCCACAAGGACGGCAGCGAACCGCAGAGGTCTCGAAGTCTCCCTTGGCGATTCCATATCACCACTTTTGTTACTTAGCTGCCCACACTTCAATTGCTCCACAACCTTTACATTGGAAGAACCGGTCCAAGTGGTAAAGTGGAATATCAATGCAATAAGAGTGGTATACAACAGCTGTTCTATCTACTGGAGTAGCCCAGTCGGGAGTGGGGCCATTGAATTGATCAAGGATCTTTCCCTTACTTAACTTCTCTATTCTTTTTCTTCGGGCTTGCTTAATCTCGGCTCTTCTTTGCTTGCCGCTTTTTATTGGGTGTTCCTTGCCATTGATTGAGGGGGAAAGAGAGCGCTTTGCGGGTGGTGTGAAGTTTAATTCGACCCGATAAAAATGAAAAAAGCGGGCATAAAGCCCGCTTTTAAATCTACCTGTGAGAGTGTCGGATTTTACTCCGCGTAGCTCTCAATCGGAGGGCAGGAACAGATCAGGTTGCGGTCGCCGTATACGTTGTCGATACGGTTAGCAGCTGGCCACACCTTGTGCTCTTTTAACCACGCCGCCGGGCGCGCAGCGATATCCCGGGAGTAGCTGTGGGTCCACTCATCGCTCATCACGTCCTCAAGGGTGTGAGGGGCGTTGTGCAGCGGGTTGTCTTCAGGAGTGTACTTACCGCTGGTTACGTCTTCCACTTCCTGGCGAATTGTTGCCATCGCCTCGATAAAGCGATCCAGCTCACCCTTGGATTCACTTTCGGTAGGCTCGATCATCAGGGTGCCGGCCACCGGGAAGGACATGGTGGGGGAGTGGAAGCCAAAGTCCATCAGACGCTTGGCGATATCCTCTTCAGTGATGCCACTGGCCTCCTTGAGTGGGCGCAGGTCAACCAGGCATTCGTGGGCAACAAAGCCATTGGTGCCGGTGTAAAGCAGGGAGTAGTGCTCACCCAGTTTCTTGGCTACGTAGTTGGCGTTCAGGATCGCCATTTCGGTAGCCTGCTTCATACCCTGCTTACCCATCATACGGATGTACATCCAGCTGATCGGCAGGATGCTGGCGGAGCCCCAAGGGGCTGCAGAGATGGTGCCGTTATCCAGGTTGGTTTCCGGTACTTCAGTCACCGGGTGGGCTGCCAAGTAGGGCTTCAGGTGTTCGCCAACAGCGATCGGGCCCATACCGGGGCCGCCGCCACCGTGAGGAATACAGAAAGTTTTGTGCAGGTTCAGGTGGGATACGTCACCACCGAACTGGCCCGGAGCCGCGACGCCGATCAGGGCGTTCATGTTGGCACCGTCGATATAAACCTGGCCGCCAGCCTGGTGAACCAGATCGCAAACTTCGCGGATACCTTCCTCGAACACCCCGTGGGTGGACGGGTAGGTGACCATCAGTGCGGCAACGCGGTCGCCGTGCTCTTCGATTTTGGCTTTCAGGTCTTCGATATCCACATTGCCTTTATCATCACAGGCAACCACAACCACTTTCATGCTCACCATCATGGCGGATGCCGGGTTGGTGCCGTGGGCAGAGGCGGGAATCAGGCAGATATCGCGTTGGGTTTCGCCCTTCGCTTCGAAGTACTTCTTGATGGCAACCAAGCCAGCGTATTCGCCCTGGGAGCCGGCATTGGGTTGCAGGCTAACGGCATCGTAACCGGTACAGGCGGACAGCATCTGCTGGAGCTGGCGGAACATTTCCGCGTAGCCTTCCGCTTGATCTACGGGTGCGAAGGGGTGCAGCTTGCCGAACTCTGGCCAGGTGACCGGGATCATCTCGGCGGTGGCGTTCAGCTTCATGGTGCAGGAGCCCAGGGGAATCATTGAGTGATTCAGGGCGATATCCTTAGCTTCCAGAGACTTGAGATAGCGCAGCATCTCGGTCTCGGAGTGGTAGGTGTTGAACACCGGGTGGGTCAGGAATTCAGTATCGCGCACCAGGGCGGCGGGTACACCCAGGGAGCCCTTGCTGGCAATTTCGCTGTCCAGAGTGTGTAGGTCGATGCTGTGTTCGGTGCCGATAAAGGCATTGATCAGGTCGGACACATCTTGCAGGGTGGCGGTCTCACTCAGGCTCACACCCAGGGCGTCTTCACCAATTTTACGCAGGTTGATTTCCGTGGCCAGGGCGCGCTGGTAAATCTCTTCCTGCTTGGTGCCAACGGTGATATTCAGGGTATCGAACCAGCTGTCGTGGGCCAGATTGAAGCCTTCCTGCTGCAGGGCGGAAGCGAGAATATCTGCTAAGCGCTGGATCCGGGCAGCGATGGTTTTCAGGCCTTCGGGGCCGTGGTAAATCGCATAGAAAGCGCTCATTACCGCCAACAGCACCTGGGAAGTACAGATGTTGGAGTTGGCTTTCTCGCGGCGAATATGCTGTTCGCGGGTTTGCATGGCCATGCGCAGGGCACGCTTGCCTTTGCTGTCTACGGAAACACCGATAATACGACCCGGTGCGGAGCGCTTGTAAGCTTCGCGGAAGGCGAAGAAACCGGCGTGGGGACCACCGTAGCCCATGGGGATGCCGAAGCGTTGGTTACAGCCAACAACTACGTCTGCACCCATATCACCCGGTGCCCGCAGGGCTACCAGGCTCATCAGATCTGCGGCCACGGTTACCAGTGCGTTGGCTTCGTGCACCTTGGTGATGATGTCGGTCAGGTCGCGTACGCGACCGGTGCTGCCGGGGTACTGCAGCAGGGCACCGAACAGTTCGGCGGGAATATCTTTTTCCACATCGCCTACAACGACCTCGAAGCCGAAGTGCTCGGCGCGGGTTTTAACTACGGCGATGGTCTGCGGGTGGCAGTCCCGGTCCACAAAGTAGGTGTTGGATTTGTTGCGTTTGACCTGGCGCTTACACATGGCCATGGCTTCAGCTGCTGCGGTACCTTCATCCAGCATGGAGGCGTTGGCCAGTTCCATACCGGTGAGGTCCATAATCATCTGCTGGAAGTTCAGCAGGCCTTCCAGTCGGCCCTGGGCAATTTCTGGCTGGTAAGGGGTATAGGCGGTGTACCAACCCGGATTCTCCAGCACGTTGCGCAGGATCACATTGGGGGTAATGGTGTCGTGGTAACCCATACCAATAAAGGTGCGGTAGATCTTGTTGCGCGCCGCGATATCTTTCAGCTCTGCGAGGGCCTCAACTTCATTGATCGCATCGGCCAGATCCAGCTCATCGGTCTTGCGAATGGCTTCGGGCACGGTTTTCTCGATCAGCTCTTCGAGGCTGGCAACTCCGAGGGTTTCCAGCATGGCCTCTACCTGTTTGGCATCGGGGCCAATATGGCGATGGATAAAGGCGTCGTGTTGTTCCAACTGCTGCAGCGATGGTTGGGTCATAAACTTCGTTCCTGTAGTCGCAGGGAGTCGTCGTGGTGCGCTCGCGGTTAAAAATAGCACCTGGCCTCGGTACCGGTTTTCCTGTGGAAAGCCTCGGGCCTCCGCGTTGCGGATAGGCGAGGGTAACGCTTGGGAGAATCGGTTTGCTGGCAGCCCCGGGTCGCAATACGGAACCAGAGGGGGCGCCGGGCCATAGCGGCAGGCGCGCATCTTAGCAACCGGGGCGAGTAGGGGCAATCTGCAGGATTTGAGCGAGGAAACTGCTAAATTTGGGTACAAAAAGTGGGTTAAATCCTGTGAAACGGCACATTAGGTGATTTTGTTCTGTTTGTGAGGTCGCTTTGTCAGTAGGTATCAACTTTTGATAACCCAGCATTTTAAGGTCTAATATCGAGGTTTTATCAATCAGCGCCATTGATTATTGTAGTATTGCTCGATTTACCTCTTGCTCCCAGTGAAATTGTTATACGCCTTTTTGTGTTATTTGAGGGGCGATGGGGAGGTGTCTCCAGATTGAATCCGGGGGGCAGATAGCAATTGTAGGGTTACTTTGAGGAATGGTTCAATTTTAGGAAGTCAAAGTGATTATAGTTATAGCGAGCGTTCTTTTATTTCTCGCCAGCTTAGACGATAACTATAGCATTTATTGGCCACCATATTTTCTTTTTAGGGAGGGAGTAGGAAGTTCCTAGCCAGTAAGGTTTGGTAAACTTATAAATCGCACATTCTTACCCACCTAAAAATCAAGTGGGTTTTTCCAGCTTTAAATATTTCAGGATCTAGTGAGAGATCCGTTTAATATATGCTCTCATGATTTATACAGCTTGGAAGGTGATTGTAAGTTATAAGTATGACGAAAGCGTAGAAGGTGGAGCTAAGTTATATCTTTTGGCAGGGTTTGCGATAAGAAGGGTCATTAAATACCCTGATAATGGAACTGTGGCGCTAAATTAGGGGAGTTGCTTTTCGTCTAGTATAGTTTGAATCAGAATTTCTAGCTGGGAGTTTATTTTACTGTTGGAGGTCATGGTTTCAGTGATTGATTTAATCATTGATTGCAAATTTTCAATAGGGATTTTTTGCTCAAATTCTCCGGCGAGTACTGTGCTGATGAAATTTTTCTTTAAAGACTCTAAGCTCTCCCCTTGTTTATAGAGTTCTATTATTTTATTTTTTAATATCCGGTCAATGCTCAGTATGTCTGAGCTTGAGTTTTCTGGGGTCCCATCTTTTGGTGGTGACTTTTTTCGTTGTTGGGGTGGTGCGTTTAGTTTATTTAAAAGGGTTGTGAGGTTTTGGTCTGTGGTTATTTTCATGGGTTAATTTTGCCCATATTTAGAGAGCAGCATTTTATTCACGGCGTTATTTTCACTATCTTTTACCTGTGGTTCTTCTTGAGGAGAGTTTTGGTTAACTGTGGCTTCAATGATTTTCTCAATATCCTTATTCAGAGCAGGGTTTTCGTTGTTTTCTAAAATACCTCCTCGTAGTTGTTCAACGCCATCTTCTGTATTGCCGTCGGCTATCGCTAGGAGCCCTCGTGCGAATTCTTGAAAGTATCTAGGAGAGCTTGTTGAGTTGACGAGGTGCTCCCATACCTTTTTAGCTTCACTAATTTCTTGTGTTACTAAATAGAGTTGACCCAATTGAAAATGTGCGATCCACAACTCTGGAGCCATAGAAATAGCAGTTTGCATCCCTTCAATAGCGCGATCATACAGTTTGATTTCAGCATACTCTGCTGCGAGGAACAGGCGTTTTGCGGGATGATCTTCAAGTGAGATACTGCGTTTTAACAGCTCAATAGCTCTTTCATGGTACTTGAGGTTACTTGCTTCAAGTGCGCAGTGGAATAGCTCTTCAGCGTCAAGCTCGTCGTTGATTCCTAATGACATGGGTATCTCCTGTTACTCGATTACATTCTACCTGCCATATTCCATCGCAGCTAGCCTTCTTGCCTAAGTAAAAGCTCCTTTTCTTTGTTCATTGGTAGGTCCTCGCATTTTGAGATTTTAAGAGTGAACGTATAGTCATACATGCTGGTAGTAGTCGTGAATTGCTGCTCGTCCAAATTTTTTTAAATTTTTCCTGCACGATTTGGGTAAATCTCCGGATATATATCTTAACGAGATTGAAAACTGGCGATAACTCCCGGTGAGTATGTCAGTACAGATTAGATATTTTAGGGAAATGCTATGGTCGCCGTTATCAGTGGGGAAACTCTGGGTCTGTTCAACAGCACACAGGCAGGGGTAGGTTCGGCAAGTTTTGGGCAGGGACGTGAATCCATTTATGTCAACGCCTCCACCGGCAACCTGGTACTGCGCCAGCAGGATGAATTTGTCGCGGCCTCAGGCCTGGACCTGTCCTTACTTCGCACATATAACAGCCAGGGACAGCTGGATGGCGACAACAATGATGGCTTCCGCTTTAACTTTTCCAACCAGCTGATCAATCTGGTCGGTACTCCCAATCAGCCGGGCAGCCAGATTGCCCGTATCGGCAGTGATGGGGCCGAGACGGTATACCGCTACGATGCTAGCTTGCAGGCCTATGTCTCTTCTGACGGAGCCGGTGCCCACGACCAAATTCTTTTTGACAGCGGCAACAACCAGTGGGTATGGCGTGAGGGCTCCAGTCGCGTCGAAGAAGTCTACGGCAGTATCAACGGCAACTGGAAACTGGTGGCCCATGTCGATGCGGAAGGCCGCCAAGTGGTTTTTGGCCACAACAGCAGTGGTTTGGTGGACACGGTTACCGACGCCGCTGGCCAGACCCTCGCGATTACCTATAGCGGCACCCGGGTTACCGGAGTGACCGTCAGCAGCGACGGCACCACCGAACAGCGCCTGTACTACAGCTACGACGCCCAGGGCCGTTTAGAAACCGTTACCGTCGACCTGTCCCCGCAGGACAGCAGTATTGCCGACGGCAATGTATACACCACCACTTACGAGTACGATGGGGATAGCACCCGCGTTGCCGCAGTGCTGCAAAGTGACGGCACGGTAATACGCTTTGTGTACGCCAATGTGGATGGGCAGGGGGATTATCGAGTTACCGAGGTGCACACTGGCCGGGTAACCTCCAGTGGTCTGGCACAGGAGTTTGATAACAGCGACCGCCGTATCACTCTGTACAATTACGACCTGGCCAAGCGCAAGACCACCATTACCCAGGTAAACAACCCGGAAGCGGGTGGCGGCAGTTGGGCCGGAGTGCAGACTGAACTGACCTTCGACAGCGCCGGGCGCATCACGGAGATGAAAGCCCCTGCCGACCAGAACGGCGTGCGCGCACTGACCCAATACAGTTACGATGCCGACGGCAATCTACAGAGCCTCACCGATCACAGCGGCGACACCACCACGTATGAATATGACAGCCGCGGCAACCAGACCCTGGTGCGCGATGCCCAGGGCAATACGGTCGAACGGGAATACGACAGCTATAACCAGCTGAGTAAAGAAACGGTCTACCGGCGCCCGGACCCCGATGGCGATGGTGCCGAGCAACCGGCCGAAGCTCGTGTCACCCACTACGTCTATGACGACCAGCAGCGGCTGCGTTTTGTGATTGGCCACGACGGCACTGTCCAGGAAACCCGCTACAGCGATGCCGCACAGAACGCCGAGCACGGCATTCCCGCCCGCACAGTGAGTGCCATTACCTACTTGCAGCACGGCTACTTCGACCAGTTCGACGCCGCCAACTACAGTGAAGCGAGTGCCGAAAACATCGTCGACTTTGCCTACAGCACCCTCATCAGCTGGGTGCAAAACACCCAGAGCGATATCCAGGCCAACAGCCTGCACAACGCCACCCGCAGAAGTGATACCCGCCTGGACTTCCGCGGCCAGGTCTACAGTGTGACCGCCTACAGCGCCGTGGGCAGCGACGGCGAGGGCATTGCCGACGGCAGTGAATCCACCCAATACACGGTCTACGACGCCAACGGCCAACTGCATAGTACCGTCGACCCCCGCGGTGGCGCGCAAGATGCCAGCAGCTATAAAACCAGCTACGTCTACGATGGCCTCGGCCGACTGCTCAGCAGCACCGATGCTGAAGGGCATACCAGCACCACCCTGTACAACGATGCCCAATCACAGGTTATTACCACCGACGCCGACGGCCTGCAGATCACCCGCAGCTACGCCACCAACGGCAGTCTGATCAGCGAAATCCGCCACGACACCACCAACGGTAACGCCACCCTGGGTGAAACCCGCTTCTTCTATGACACCCTCGGGCGTATCCGCGCCACCCAGGACGCGATCGGTGCAATCAGCCACAGCCTCTACGACGACAAAGGCCAGATGGTGGCCGTGATCAGCGCCTCCGGCGCGATTACCGAATTCCACTACGATGGTGAAGGCCAGCAGGTACAAAGCACGCACTACGCCAACCGACTCAGCGGCACCCAATTGCAGAGCCTGTTGCAGAAAGACAACGACGGCAATGTGATTGGCATCAAGCAGAGTGTCACCCTGGCAGACCTGCGCCCAGCTGCCGTATCCGGCAGTGACCGCAGCACTTACCAATACTACGATGATGCCGGCCAAGTGCGTTTCTTTGTGGACGGCGAAGGTTACCTGAGTGAAACCCAATACAACGCCCAGGGGCAGGTGCTGCGCACCACCCAGTACGGTGTAAAAATACAAAATCCCCAGGGAGAGACCACCGCAACCCTAGCGGCTAAATACGCAGCCAGTAATGCCAACCTCAGTGTTACCAGCGACAGCGCCACCCAGTGGGTAGACCCGCAGCAGAGTTATGCCCAGGCAGACAGCCTCGGCTTTAACCAGCGCAGTATTGTCAATCAAAGTGGCAGTATCGACCTCAGTCAATCCGCCACCACACGCCCGGCACAAAATCCCTACGCCCTGAGTGGCACCACCAATGCGCGGGTCGAAAATACGCAAACAGAAAGGGTGAGTGGCAGTGCCATTACTACCGCTTATACCCGCGCACCGGTGCAGCTTTATACCTATGCCAGCACGGCGATTGTTGCGGAGCGGGAGATTAAAACAGACCCTCCGAGAACATTGACGGTGACAACGCCAATGGTGGAACGTGGTCCAGAGCAGAATGGGTATACTTACTCTACGACAGCCTTGAAGCGAGTTGAGGGAGTTGAGCAGCAAAGTCAGGTTGTTACCTTCTCCCGCCAACACCCAAATGTAAACTCCACTAGCAACTATACCAAGCTCAACTCAGGAGCGTTCACGTCAAGAACTGCTAGTTCGGATACTTTGAGTAGCCGATTTAATTATTGGAAACTCAATATAACCGTGACCCGTAGCGATGGCAGCCTGCCTAGTGGATATGATGGAACTTTCTCTTATACGACGACTTCGCGTACTTGGGGTGGCAGTGTCGATTTAACCAAATACTACGGTGATAACTTACCTGCGGGAGAGTATTCGATAAAGGTTGTTGCAGAAGAGTACCGCACGCCGTACTGGTATGAGGCCGAGATCAGGCAGTGGCTTCAAATTGGTTCCCCTAAAGCGGAAGCGAGTTATACACAAACCAAGAGTTATAACGTCGGCACACGTATAGTATGGGGAAGCTTCCGAAGTGGCAATGAAGTCTTCTACTACCGGCCAAACTCTTCTTCTAATTGGAAGTCAGTAATAGCTACAGCTGTAGATAAATATACCAGCATGGTAAGTCTGGACTATCCGGATAGTGGCGATTTTGATTTTAGGATTGATATCCAGAATGGTGATAAGCAGGGCGGTGTTTATGAGGTGGAAAGGCGCGTCGAGGGACGCACGCCCTTAGTTGGTACTGGTGATGAGCTGACAATTTGGTATATTAATGGGTTAGATACCACAGATCCGGTATCTAACTCCTCTGTACTGCAATATTACAGTGGTAGTCTCCCCTCGAATATTCAATCCATTGTGGCAGTGTCTAAAAACAGGGCCACGGGTGTGTCCTATACCGCCTCGACCTATCCTCAGGATATTGTGCGCGATGGTTTTAGTTGGGATGGCAAAGTCAACTTGCGGATTGGTAGCGCACTGCCGGATGGACAATACGATATTACCCTGACGATCAATGGTGTTCAGCAGCCCAGTATTTATTATGAAATCGGTGAGCAGTATTATGTCTATGGTTCAACCACTGTAACCTGGCCGCTATCCGCTCAACCGGAAGGAACCGCGGTCATTTTCAAATATCGTTTGGCGGGTGGCAACGATAGCTGGACAGAGATTGCACCAGTAGCCAGTGGCTCCGACCATAAGGCAACGTTGGATGTTCTGGATAACGGCAGTTACGAATACCTAATAGAATATATAGACGGCGATCAGGTTATTAAATCCGCTACCGGTACTTTTTCTGTCGCTAAAGATGGTAAAACCACCGATAGCAGTTCCCCGAGTGCGACTTTTAAATTTGCATCCATTAAATACGTTGAAGTGGGTACTGCATCCAGTGTATCGGGATATTTCTCTGAAGGCGAAGCGGCCTCCATTGCCCGCGCCGATATCGTTGTGCGCGATAAGGTCTCCGGTCAGATAATTTATACGGGATCCGATTACCCGGCGGATTATTTGGCGTGGCTCAAAGCAGAAAATCCCAACAACTATACCTATAACGGTAACCTCAATATCTCCACGGACTTTGTCCATCACAGCTTTAACACCAGCCAGAATATCAGCACTAGTGATTGGCAGATTTACGATAGCACTCCGGCTGGTGCGACCCTTAAAAGCGTGTATGACAGCACCCTAAATCGCGATGTGATCGAAATTTCCGGCGATGGTACCAGCAATGGTTTCCGCACGTTGCAAGGTGGCCAAATCGATGCCTGGAATATCACCGATGGTACCAAGGCACGCGCGGAGCTGAAGCTGTCCGGCGAAGCAATCCTTTATTATCGACTGGAGACCTCAAAGGGGCCCGCCTATGTAAGCTACAACTCCGGTGTGCAGGAACCTTATATCTATTTTTCCTCATCATCTAATACGACCTATTATACCTTCCCGCTGGAAGATACATATCGGGATGGCAACTGGCATACCTTCGAGCGGGATATCCTCGCCGATGTGGCCTATCTGGACCCGGCTGCCGAAGTGCAGGGGATCATGGCCTTTTATATTCGCGGCAATGGGCGGATAGGAACGATTGAAGTCGATACCCATACCCCTACCGGCAAGGGTGAATTGGGTGCTGGTCGCTACGCAGTAGAGGTGACCACCTATGATCTCGAGGGCGATGAGATTGGCACCAACACCTTCGACCACGAAATCGGTACTCAAACCGAGCACCACCCCACTGAATTCCGCTGGCCGGTCAGCTCGCGCCCAGCCGGCAGCGTCGCCGTTTTCGAATACGAAGTTGCCCCCAACACCTGGCAATCGGTGCCGGCGCTAGAGGATGGCAGTGACCTGAAAGTGATGCTCGGCGATGTGGATGACGGAAGCCTTCTCGAGGGTACTTATCATTTCCGGATTCGCTACCAGCAAAATGGTGAAACGGTTAAGCAAACGGCGGGCAGTCCGACGCTGACGGTGAGCAAGGGCGCCACCCAAGCCAGCAGCTTCGATTTCGAGTACACCGTGGTCTCCCTGCAAAGTGGCAGCGGCCATGGGATTTCCGGTTATCCGGTTGCCACCGGCGGCAGTCCCGCCCTCAATAAAATTGTCGCGCAGGTCAAAGACGGCAATGGCCAGCTGGTCTCCACTGCCGAGACCTATCCACAGTTGTTTGGCAACTACAACGGCGAAGTCAATTTAGCTATCGGCACCGCATTGACCGCGGGCCAAGCCTATAGCGTGACCTTAACGCTGCACTACGACAATGGTAGCAGCAGTGCGCAAACGCCTTTTGCGGTAGAGGTGGGCGATCAGGCGGCGCAGGATCGGGTGATCAGTTGGTCCGAAGCGGCCTATGCGCCGCAGGCGGATGAGGTGACGGTCTTTGAATACCGCCGCGCCGGTAGCAGCGATGCTTGGGCCAGCGTAGCGGTGAGTCAGAGCGGCAGCGACTTCAGCGTCAATCTGGGTTATGCCCTCACCGGCAATTACGAGTACCGTGCATCCAGTTACCGCGATGCCGATGGCAATGGCTTTAGTGATAACGACCGCCTGTTGCGCACCCTGTCCGGCACCTTTGCCGCCAACGACAGCGGCCCTGTGTCTGCCGACTGGGCGGTGCCGACTTACCAGCGCAGTGCCTCGGCAGGTTATGCCATCGAAGGCTACCTGAGCGCCGCGGAAGCGACGGATATCGCCTATGTGGAAGCGGTGGTCATCGACAATGCCACCGGTTCCCCGATCAGCGCACAGCCGGCGCAGACCTGGATCGACCCGGCCACGTTGCACGACGGCTCCTTCGCCGGGCGGGTCAACCTGCTGGTGGGAGAGCCCCTGGCCGACGGCGATTACAGCGTACAGGTGACGCGCCACTATATCGACGGCAGCAGCCAGGTGGACGCCAGCTTCCAGCATCAGATTGGGCTGCAGCAAGAGGCGGTGGTCAACCCGCAGCTGAGCTTGGGGCTGGATGAACCCTATACCGCCAGTGCGGTAAGCCTGTCGATACGCCCGCTGGGCAGTGCTAATTGGGAGACGCTATCCCTCGACCCGGCCACCGGCGCGGTGGAGCTGGACAAGGCCAGCCACGCCAACGGCGTGTATGAATACCAGCTGTCCTACACCCTGGATGTGGACGGCACCCCAGTGAGTAAGAGCGGGGTGGGGCGCTTCACCCTGGCCGCCGGCGAGAGCTATATCCAGGCGCTTAGCGCCACGGCGAGCGGCGTGGATTTGGCGGATGCGCGTATCGAGCGCCGTTTCTACGACGATGCCGGGCGGGTCTCCGCGACCCTGGATGCAGAGGGCTATCTAACTGAATACCGCTACAACCGCGCCGGCCAGTTGGTCTCCACAACCCAGTATGCCAACCGCGTCGCGGATTACGATCAGAGTGCACACTGGCTCAACAGCGGCACCCTGCAGACCCTGCGCCCCGCCGCAGACCCAGCGACGGATCGCAGTCACTACTGGCTCTACGACGGCCAGGGCCGCGAAGTGGCGGAGATCAATGCCGAGGGCTATGTCACCGAGCACCAGTACGACGCCGCCGGCAACCGGGTAAAAAGCCTTCAGTATGCGGACTCGCTATACGACCTCAATGAACTGAATAGCGCGTTGGCCGCGGTGGACAACGACCCGGCCCGTCTCTCTTTGGGCAGCGACCGCGGCCTGGGGCAGGTGCGCCCGCTGACTTCCAGCGACGACCGCACCACCGAGTGGCGCTACGACGCGCGCAACCAGGTCACCCACAGCACCGATGCCTTTGGTAATACCAGTACCTTTACCTATACCGCCGGTGGCCAGCTGGCGAGCAGCCGCAGCGGCATTATTATTGCCAGTGGCTCCATCCTGGATAACTACCTGGACAACTACCAGGGCGACCCCACCTTCAGTGCCAACGACAGCGAGGCGCGGGATTACCAGTTTGAGTACGACGTACAGGGCCGGGTGATCGCCGAGCGGGATCACCAGGGCCGGGTGGTGTTGAGTCACAGCTACGATGACAGCGGTCGCCGTATCAGCAGCATCGATGCCAATGGCTATACCACCCACTTCGCCTACAGTGCCGACGGCCTGCTGAAGTACAGCCTGGCACCGGTGTTCAACCCCGGTAACAACGCCCTCGAATGGCAGTTGAGCAGCTTTAGCCACAACGCCTTCGGCGAAGTGACCGGCACCCGCCAGTATGCCAGCCGCCTCAGCAATACCGCGCTCAACAACCTGGGCCTGGCCGGCGACGCCGCCACCCTGGACAGCCTGGCGGCCAGCCTTGTCGATGATGACGACACCGTCACCAGCACCGTCTACACCCAGCGCAGCCAGGTGGACAACAGCACTGACGGCGAGGGCTTTGTCAGCACCTCCCAGTACAACGCCTTTGGCGAACGCACCCGTTTAAGTCGGGCGATTGATGTTGCCAACAGCCGCCAGGCGGTCACGGACTTCAGTTACAGTCGCCGTGGTGAACTGGAAACGAGTAGTGCGCAACTGAGCAGTGGTCCCTTCTCCAGCGTGGGCACCAGTACGGTGTACAACGCCTTCGGCGAAGCGGTATCCAGTACCGATGCGCGCGGTTTTAGCACCGACTACGCCTACGACCGCCTGGGACAATTGGTGACCCAGACCAATGCCCTGGAACAGCAGACCCACTTAAGCTACGACGCCTTCGGCCGGGTACTGACCCGCACCGATGCGCTGAACCGCAGTACCCGCTACGAATACGACGACGCCAGCCGCAGCCAGGTGGTGACCACTCCAGAGGGAGTACAAACTCGCACCGTCAACAATATCCACGGCGAGACCTTCGAGGTCTCCATCAAGGTCGGGGACAGCTGGCTGCGCCAGGTGCGCTATGACTACGACACTCAGGGCAACCTGACTGACACCACTGACGCCCTCGGCAACAGCGCCCGCAGTGAGTACAACGCCGCCGGCCAGCTCACCGCCAGTGTCGACGCCAGTGGCGTGCGCACCGAGCTGACCTATGACCCCCAGGGGCGGGTACTGACCCGCACCCAGGATGTGGGCGGCCTCAACCTGACCACCACCCAGCGCTACGGCCACCGCTATGAAGAGACGGTGGATGCCAGCGGTAGCGTGACCCGCACCGAGTACGATAAAAATGGCCGCGTGAGCCGGGTGATTGTCGATGCCAGCAGCGATGGCTCCGGCCTCAACCTGCTGACCCAGTACCGCTACGACGGCCAGGGCAACCTGCTGCAAGTGCAGGAGGGCGCGCTCAGCGGCGGTATCGATGGCAGCGCCGCGATCCACCGCACCACCGCCTACAGCTACGACGAGCTGGGCCGGGTACTGAGCGAGACCCTCGACCCCAATGGCCTCGCCATCACCACGCGCTATGCGTACGACCAGGCTGGCAACCGCACCGCGGCGACCAACGCCCTGGGCTACAGCACCTACTTTGTCTACGACGCGCTGGGGCGCGAGCGCTTTGTGCTGACCCCGCACTCCTTGAATGGCGCCTCCAACATGCAATACGCGGCGCTGGAGAAGCAGTATGACGATGCCGGGCAGTTGGTTGCCAGTATTGGACACGACGGCGTCCATACACTGCCCGCGAGTTTGGATATCGCCTCGTTAACGGCGACCTATAGTGGAGCGGTTTTTGCCCCGGATCGCACCACCCATTATGTCTACAACGACGACGGCCAGTTGACCCACAATATCGACCCCCTCGGCCAGGTGACGGAGACGGTCTACGACAGCGCCGGCCGTGTCAGCGCCGTGATCCGCTATGCCGACAGGATAGATCCGTCCACAGAAAGCGTCGCCGACCTGGTGCGCGACACCAGTAAAGACCGCGAGACCCGCTACCAGTACGACGCCGCCGGCCGCCAGACCCATACCCTGCGGCTGTTTGAACAGGGCGGCGCGCAATACGCGTATGTCACGGAGAGCCTGTACAACAGCCGCGGTGAAGTGGTCGGCGAGATCGCCTACGCCCACGCCCTGCATCTCGCCAGCGAGACCACCGCTGATCTGAACGCGGAAGCCGCAGACAACCGCCACAGCACCTTTATCTACGATGCCGCCGGCCGCCGCACCCACACCGTAGACAGCCTCGGCTATGTTACCGAGACTCGCTACGACGATAGTAATGACATCGAGACGGTGATCCGCTACGCCAACGGCATCAGTGTACCCGCCGCCAACGGCTGGGCCGGCCTCAGTGCCGCCGACCTGGCCATCAGCGCCAGCAGCCAGCACGACCAGGTGATCGTCACTCAGTACGACGCCGCCGGGCGCAAGGCCAGCCTCACCGAGAAGGTGTGGGCGGATGG
This sequence comes from Microbulbifer epialgicus, assembly GCF_041447265.1. Taxonomy (NCBI): domain Bacteria; kingdom Pseudomonadati; phylum Pseudomonadota; class Gammaproteobacteria; order Cellvibrionales; family Microbulbiferaceae; genus Microbulbifer; species Microbulbifer epialgicus. The sequence goes on along the minus strand of NZ_JBGMEK010000040.1, from coordinate 11,355 downwards.
CGCCTTGCAGGATTACGTTGAAAGTTACCAATATGATGCCCTCGGCAACCGCACCCAGATCAGCGACCCACTGGGCTACAAGACCTATTTCAGCTACGACGCCGCCGGCCGCCTGACCCACAAGCAGGTCCCGCGCATTGGGACAGAGGGCTACCTATCCACCTGGAGTTACGACGCCCAGGGGCAGGTGCTGAGTGAGACCCACTACAGCCAGGCAGTGGCGCAAAACACCGACCCCAGTGCTATCAACACCAATGCCCTGGCGCACGCCCAGGACCGCAGCACCCACTACACCTACCACGCCAGTGGCCAGCTGAAAACGGAAACCGACAGCGCCGGCGTGGTGACCCAGCACGACTACACGACGTTCGGAGAAACCTGGCGCACTATCGAAGCCAAGGGCCTGGCCGAGCAGCGGGTCACCTACCGCGGCTTCGACCAATTGGGGCGCCTGGTGGAGGAGACCAGCGGCCTGCCGGACTGGGCACAGAGCAGTATCGACAACCGCCACAGTCTGACGGGAAGCGAGCTGGGTGCCGACGAGCAGGTGGCCACCACCTACTTCAGCTACAACGCCTTCGGTGAGCTGGAGACCCTGGTCAGCCCCCGCGGCCCCGGCTATGTCAGCCAGCAGCACCACGACCAGCTGGGACGCAAGGTCGGAGAGACCGACGCCCGCGGCGGCAGTACCCAGACGGTGCTGGACGCCTTCGGCAATATCGTCGCCACCACCGATCCCAACGGCAACACCGGGGTCTTCCTGTACGACGCCAACAACCAGCTCACCCACCAGGTGACCCCGGATGGCGCCGTTACCACGTACAGTTATGACGCCTTCGGCCAGGCCGTGGACGTGCGCACCTACGCGCAGAAGTTGGCCGCCGGCACCGATATCGCCGCTCTCAACCGCGCCGGCTTGGACACTTTACTCAGCGGTTTACAGGATGCTGTGCGCGACCGCCACAGCGTCAGTGTGTACGACAACCGCGGCCAGTTGCTCACCAGCACCCAGTACGGCTACGACCTGATCAACGGCCACGCCACCGCCAATGTCAGCACCTATAAATACGACGCCGCCGGCAACCGCACCGCCATGATTGACGCCCGCGGCGCGCGCACGGATTACCTTTTCGACGCCCAGGGGCGGGTGACCCAGGAGACCGGGCCCGAGTACTACGCCACACTGACCTCGCATAAGACCAGTACCACCCTGGTGCGCGCCATTACCAAGTACAACTACAACGCCTTCGATAAAACCTTCGAAGCGGAAGGCTATTACTGGGATGTCAGCGCCGGCGAGGAGAAGGCCTCGGTATACGGTATCCAGGACCGCTATCTGCGTTACGACCACAACGGCCAGTTGCTGACACTGCTGGGTTCCGCCTTTATCGGCGCCACAGGCAACGCCCAGAGCAGTGCCGACTTCGACGGGACTATCGACACGGTGTCGATGCGCACGGTGACCGAGCGCCGCTACGACGCTCTCGGCCGCTTGGTGTACGAAGGCCAGCGCGGCCTGCAGAATGCCAGCCTGAACGACGACGGCAGTGCCAGCGGTGTCCAGCACGGCCAGATCCAGGCCAGCGCCTACAGCTACAACCGCCTGGACCAGCAGGTGTTCGCCCTGGATACCGACGGCGGTCTGACCTACAACCGCCACGACGCCGCCGGCAACTTGCGCAGCGAGAGCCGCTACGACCAGCGCCTCACCATTAACGGCAGCCCCTGGGACGGCAGCCTCAATGGGCTCAACCTCGATAGCAGCGTCGAGCACTGGCGCACCGACGCCCAGGCCCTGCAGGGCAGCGAGTCCAGCAGCGGACGCACGACCCATTACCAGTACAACGCCAATAACCTGGTGACCAAAACCGAATCCGATGCCGGGGTCTTCTTCGACCTCAACAACCTGGTGGCTCCGGACTCCACCAGCGGCGACCAGCAGGAACTGCAAAACGGCTTCAGCCTAGGCAGCACCCAGGGCCACCAAGCGCTCTACGATGCCAACGGCAACCCTACTATCCAGATCGATGGCAAGGACCAGGCCAGCTTCGCCCTCTACGATGCCGCCGGCAATCGCGTACTGGAAGTGGATCGTCTCGGCTATGTCACCGAGTATATTTACGACGGCCTCGGCCAGATCACGGCACAGACCCGCTACGCCGGCGCCCTCGACTTCGCCAAGCTCGGCGCCCCCGCCGACAACGAAGCCCGCCACGCCTGGCTCGACAACCTCTACGGTGGCAACCGCGCCGCCCTGGTGGCCAATGTTGCCACCGGCGACGAGCGCACCACCGAATATGTGTACAGTGGCCGCGGCCTGCTGCTGGAAGAGCGCACCAAAGGGGAATCCTTCGCGCGCATCAGCAACTCCGGCACCGCCCTCAATGTCAGCCGGGTCAGCAGTGACCTGGTGACTCGCCACGACTACGATGGCAATGGCCTGGCCATCACCACCGTGCGCTACGACGGTGATGAAAACGCCGCAGACAGCCGTATGGAGAGTGTCGACTACAACGTGTACGGCCAGCAGGTACAAACCCGCGGCGCCGAGTACACCGACTACCGCGGCCAGAGTGTGCGCGGCACTGTCAGCTACCGCTACGACCTGTTCGGCAACCGCACCGCCGAGATAGTGCACAACGACAGTGGTGGCCAGGTTACCAGCCACCACTACAACATGATCGGCAAACGGGTAGAGACCCGCGACGCGCGGGAAAACCGCGGTGAAGCCAACTACGAAGGCAAGACGCGCTTCTACTTCGACGCCTTCGGCAACGCCGTCTATCAGAGCCAGACACAGACAGATATCGACAACGCCCAGAGCCAGGTTATCACCTGGCTGCAGTACGACGCCCTCGGCCGCGAGATCGCCCGCAGCAACAACGTCGACCAGACCGAGCAGGGCGGCCTGGTGCAGTACGATATGGCCTACAACACCCACGGGCAGATTATCGGCAAGGGCATCAACACCGCGGTGCGCGATTCGGTGATCGATGGCAAATACCAGGAATACTACGTCTACGACGAGCTCGGGCGCTTGTTTAAAACCAACGCCGACAACGGCTCCCCGCGTCTTTACCTGTACGACCAGAACGGCAATGCCACGCTGGAAATTGCCGCGATCAACAACAACAGTTTGGACAGTATCCACAGCGCCCAGCAGGCGATGAACGAGCTCACTCAGAGTGAGACGCAGTGGAAGTACAGCCTGTACGACCAGGAAGACCAGCTGATTACGGTGGTGGATGCCCCGCTGGATACACCCAGCGATAATCCCGACCTGGATGTGAACTGGACGGTGGATAGTGCAGACAGCGGCATCAAAAATACTGTCGAAAGCACGCCGGGAGGGGCCCCGGGAACCATTACTCTTGGCGAACGCAAAAAAATGGACATGGCCGACACCTGGAGGCACATCGAGGATAGTACGCCCCAGGCGAACAGCCCCATCATCACCACGGACTGGGTGAGCCTCAGCAACGGTATGCCCAATTCATCTACGGTGGGGGTCAATAAATACCAGGCTAATACTGTTCTTTATAATTCCATTAAATCGAATACGCTTTATCTTGGAGCAAGCCCTGATGGCGCAGGCCTGAGTTTCAAAGTTGAGGGCGAGGTAAATCTCACTATACCCTACGCAACGCCCGACGCCCCCGTAACTGTGAAGCTCTCCGTTGAGGGTGCGGGGGAAAGGGAATATGTTCTGACAGAGAGCGGTAACTATACGCTTTATAGTGATCCTATCTGGACGCCAGACAATAACATAGAAACTTGGGTGTCACTGGAGACAGGGGGGGTTACCTGGGGGGGGAGGGCAGCTGTTTCTGCGGAAAATATCAGCGTCAGGATCCCCGATCTGCAAGGGACAACCACTCGGGATAATGATATTCACTTTGTTGATGATCAGGGGATGGGGTACAGCAGTGACCCTGGCGGTGCTATCGCTGTAGATAGCGCACTCTCTTGGGTGGACTCCAGCTATAAACTTACCAATCTCATGGCAGGTGACCGGCGCCTGGATTTAAGAGAGCACCAGGATGTTGCAAATCTGTCGGAATTATTGACGGACTCCAATGGCTATTTTCTGGCGGGAACCACTCAGGGAAGTAATCAAGGTTATATCGAAGAAAGCACCACCCAGTACTACACCAGTCGCCAAGTCACCCTAGACAGCGGCCGGGAAATTACTGTGCATACCAACCGTATCGAAACAGAAGAAAGGCTGCATATTTTTGTGCCGCTTTTTAGTGGGGGCGTTGAATACGGTTGGCGTGAAGTGGTGATTACCACCAATAGCCATAACTACGCCGTTAGCAGTGACTTTCTGCAGGCAGATGATACGGAAGCAGAGAGTGCTTTAGATAATGCACAAAACAATCCTCTAGAGGTGATGCCAAGCCTGGACTGGACTGTGAATGACAATATTCTGACTCTGGAGAGTAGCGCTGTAAGCAGCATTTTCGGCGATAGTATTCAGGTCAAAGTGCTGGCGAAGAGTGCCGGTGGCCAGGTGGTGATGGACAACACCCAGTACAACTGGAGCGATGGCATGGCCATCGCGCTGAACAGCAACGCCGCGGCGGTCTCACTGACATTTGTCGATCCCGACGGCCTGGTATTACATGCGGTGGACCTATACAGCAGCGCCGCTGACAGCCAGAGTGGCAGCGTGGGCCTGCCGGGTGAGGGTGTCGGTCTGGAGCATTTACCGGAGGTGAACAAGTTCTGGCTGTCGGCGGGTTACCGCTCCTCGAAGCAGGGCAGTGGGGAAAGCATCCACTTGGAATACAGTGACTCGGTCAGTGTGAGGGAGGCCACCTATGAGCCGCTCGAAGGTAGTGTGGCGGTAGCTCCCAAAGTGGAGGCTTATGGGGATGTAACGGTTACCTACCATCATGTGATCGCTAATCGCACTGGTTCTAGTAATTCCAATGGTACGCCGTACTATCAATATCAAGGGGAGGTTAAGTTTACCATCTCCGGTCTGAGAGATGCCACGGGTGCAAAGATAACCATTGGTATCGGGGGGGGATCAACCGAAACCAAAACGATTACAAAGGATGGTACATATACGATTACGGGTGGATATGTCTCTTCAAGTAGCTCATTGGTGGATGTTGGTGTTTTTATGACCACTAACGGTCAGGACTGGGGTGGCTACTCCGGCAGTGGTGGCGTTACCAAAACCTCCCCGGAACTGGTCAAGGTCTACGGCCTGCCTGACGGCACCAAATCCATCAGTTTTATTGCCGATGGAGTTACTCAAAATGTGAATGTGCCCTCAGGGCAGGACTGGGTGTATGTCGATACCTCATCGATGAACGACAACGCCACCAATCTGGCATTTGTACTTCTGGCTTACAGCGGCAGTAACCAGACCGGCACAACTTTGAATCACGCCAGAGGCAACTTCAATAATGACAATGGCGGTTCAGTGACCAATATCACCAATAAGGTGACAAAAATCACTAATGATATTACCTATGTCCGCGAAGGCAGCTCTGATGGCACAGCCTCTGAAACTATTTTCTACTCCCAGACTGGCCTGTACAACCGCGAGGCCATCCGCAATATCGCCTTGCAGCTGACCGGTGCCGCCAACGACGAGACACTGATCGCCCACCACGCCACCTACAACGCCTTCGGCGAGAACGTGGCATCGATCGACAACAACGGCAACACCACCCTGTATGAGTACGACCAGCGCGGCAATGTAGTGAAGGAGCTGAAGCCGGAAGCGGACGTCTACACCGAGCAGATGACCAGCTTCCGCGCCCACACCGCCACCGAATACGGCGTCAATGCCTTCGGCGAAGTGGTGATGGAGAAGGTCGGGGCTGAAGCTGCCGCCGGCGCCAGCAGCGCCACCCAGAGTGCGGTGACCAGTTACAACGCCCAGCACGAACAGGTGCGCCTGCAGGACTATGAGGCCGGCTTATTGATTGCCAGCCAGGACGGCGAGGGCGATTACGACACCCAGATCTACGACCAGGCCGGCAACCTCAAGGGCAGCAGCCAGTTGGTGTACCGCGCCAACGAGCGCGGCAACGGCACCAGTGCACTCTACTACCAGGTGGCCTACCACTACGACGCCAATAACCAGCTGGTGCGCATGAACCGCTTCCAGGACAGCTCCCTGGCGATCGACTACGGCTACAGCACCTCCGATCGCTACGACGAGTGGGACTACGACGAGTTTGGCAACCGCATCCGCCACCGCAACGCCCTCTACGGCGACACTAACCATGTGCTCGACGTCAGTTTCAACAGCAGCGGCAGTGTCGGCAGCAGCGGCACCGTCGGCCAGGAGACCTACCGCTACGACGGCATGGGTCGGGTACTGCAGTACAAGAGCTACAACGGCAAGATCACCGACTACGCCTACGCCTGGAGCGATGCGGTGAGCCGTAATGTGCTCGCCGCCACCGGCCAGCAGGCCCAGGGCGCCGCCGATCAAGTGCAGCTGGGGGGTTATATCACCTCCATCGCCAAGTCCGGTATGGGCGGCGTGGTGGACACCGACTGGAACCAGTCCTCCCACGAGGATGTACTCAGTGACGCCGTCGACTACTTCGGCAAAGCCGTCTGGCACGACGACCTCGGCGGCCATCGCATCGAATACACCTACAACTACGCCGGCTGGCTATCGCGCCAGACCGGCAATACCGCCCTGAGCGGCGACGGCACCTGGGAAGCGCGCAACAACCAGGACATTCGCTACACCTACTACCACAACGGCAACCTGTTCCGCACCTACGACTACGGCAACAACGGCCTCAGTGACGGCGACCAGACTGGCGCCAACAGCGATATCGCCCCCGCCGTCACCGAATACCGCTACGATAAAGCGGGCAACCGCACCGGCGAGCTCTACTACCGCGCCAACGACCTGTACAACAACCTCGGCCGCGTGGTGTACCAGCACAGCAATGCCGTCTACGACGAACAGGGTCGCATCACCAGTATCGAAGGCTACGACGAATACGGCAACGCCTACCAGATCGACTACACCTTCGATGTGTTTGGCAACCGCCGTAGCGTCAGCAGTGTTTACGACGGACGCTATGTCGACAACCTCGACGGCACCATCGACGGCAAGACGCAATCGTTCTACTACACCTACGACAAGAACAACCGCTTCACCCTCACCCTCGGCGAGTTTGAAAACGGCCAGATTGTCCTGGGTAAAACCGGCACCGCCATCACCTACAACGGCCTCGACCAGCGCTATCTCGCCAGCCGCGCCAGCGACGGCAGCATCCGCGAGAAGTACGCCTACGACAGCAACGGTCGACTCACCACCGTGCATATCGACCAGGGCAGTGGCTTTGTCCTGCGCGCCAGCCGCGTCAATAACGACGCCGGCCAGGTCACCGCCTATCACGAGTACGACTCCAAGGGCAAACGGTTCAGCAGCACGGACAATTACTACAACGCCGACGGTATCCAGCTCGGTTATCAGACCACCCGGTACGACGAAAACGGCATGGCCACCAATGAGGTGACCCGCAGTCGCAACACCTTCCTCGGCGACGGCCAGACGGTCAACACCACCGTCACCAACGCCTATACCGAAGACAGCACCGACCCCACGGTTACGACCCTGTACAACTCCTACGAAAAGTGGGACACCTACAAAACCAAATCCGTGGTGATCAGCGCCGACAAGAAAGACCTCCTCTGGGAACAGCGCATCAACTGGGAAAGCGGCGAGGCCTACTACACCTACGACAGCAACGGCCATATCCGCCGGGTCTACGACGTGGAAGGTAAGCGCGCCATCGCCTACGTCACCGACAAGGAAGGGCGCACCCTGGTGCGCGAAGAGATCAACGACGACGGCCAGAACAACCTCGGCCGCGAGATGCGCCACTTCTACTACTTCAACGGCCACGCCGTCGGCGATGTGGGCAACGACCAGGTGCCGAGCCGCTACGACTACGTTAAAGCCTTGGCCCAAGCTGAAGGGGCAGGCAACCGCCATCTGAATAGTAATGGCGACCATGTGCAGGCGGTGCAATCGGCGGACTTCGACCAGAACTACCAGCCGATCAACCCCAACTATCCCACGGCCAGCTACTCCAGCTACGAAGCCCAGGGTGGTGAAACCCTGCAGAGCGTCGCCGCTATGGTATGGGGCGACTCCAGCCTCTGGTATCTACTAGCCGATGCCAACGGCATGAAGGGCGACGAGGTACTCACCAAAGGCCAGCGCCTCGAACTGCCCAATGTGGTCACCAATATCCACAACAACAGCGACACCTTCCGCCCGGTAGACGGCGCCCTGCAGATGGGCGACACGGCCCCTACCCTGCCGGATGTACCGCCGCCACCGCCGGTGGATGATGGCGGCTGTGGTGCGCTGGGTATGATCCTGGTGATTGTGGTTGCGGTAGTGGCCACGGTATTTACAGCCGGTGCCCTTGCTCCGCTAGTGACCGGTGTTGTGAGTAGTGGGTTTGCCGGAACAATGGCAGCTGGTGCATCGCTATTAGCTGGTGGAGCTGGCTTTGGATTTGCTGCAGTAGGTGCAGCATTTACCGCAGGGGCTGTAGGCTCCATTGCCAGCCAGGCAACCGCAATCGGTCTTGGAATGCAGGAGGGCTTTAGTTGGAGCGATGTAGCCGTTGGGGGGTTGACGACGGTTGCCACTATGGGCGTAGGCAGATACTTGCAAGGGTTTGATAGCTTGATGGTCAGCGACGCCACTAGGCTGAACTGGGCCGGTTCATCCATCCTCGGCGCGAGCAGCGCGGTCACCAGTTACGGTATCAACAAAGCATTTAACAAGGATGTGAGCTTTAGCTGGCGCAATGTGGCCACCTCCGCAGTAGCCTCTGGAGTCAGTTCTGGTCTCGCTGATGGCTTTGCAACCCCCTCTGACGGAGGTGGTGCACTGGCCGGAGTCATGCAGGGGGCAGAGACTTTCGGTGGGGATATTGGTCGGGAGCTGACCAGCGCCCTGATCAACGAGTCAGTGCAGAGTGCTATCTGGGGTGACAGTTTTGACTGGGGTGGGGTGGCAATTGCCACTGCTGCCGGAGTAACTCAAAGCTCGATCAAGCGCTTAGGCGGTGATGGTGAGCCGGTTGCAGGCGGCGGTCTGGATGCGGGCTCAGTTACTGGCGGCGAAAAAGCCAGTGCTGGAGAACAACGTCTTACTGAACAGTTCAGTAGCTCAACGAGCAATATAACTTCCAGCTGGTCAGGACAGGAATTGGTGGTGACTGCTAGCCAAAGTGGTATTTGGGGCAGTGAAAGGGACTACTGGTCTAACAGTGCGATAATCCAGCGGAATACGCAGGTGATGATGCACTCCGCCGGTTTTAATAGTCGGCTAGATGCGAAAACTGCGCAACGTAGTGCACAGGTAGCCGCTCAGCAAGCCTACGCTGCGCTAAGTTTTGCAGAACAATATCAACTGGCGACTCCAACAAATACATGGACCGATGTTGGGTTAATTGCGCCTGGTGGGACTGATTTTTCTGAAGAGGTAATTAATTTAGGTGGTTATATAAGCTCGAAAGAAACTGCCAGAGGGCAAGAGGTATTAATTGATGAGCCGAGCATTTTTGAGTATGTGCATGAAAAGTTAGAGGATAGTGTAACTGAATTTGAGAATTGGCTAGATGTATACAATCAGCCAGGCTCAATTTCTATGGGTGGATCAATTGATTTTCAAATCTTGAAAATTGCTCCGAATTTTGGAGGAATGTTTGGACTGGATTCAAATGGAAAATTCTTTATTTCCTCGAACATTGAATATGGCACCGCATTAAATAGTGTTGGTTTTAGCGCTGGTATAGAAACTAATGTGGCTCTAGCTAATTTGGACTATGAAGGTTACGCACAGGAAGGTGGAGAAGCGTTAGTGACTAGTGCTGAGTGGGGCATTAAAGATGAGGTAACCAAAAAGGTCTTAGGAGAAAGAGTAGGGAAACTGCTTAAAGGAAAGGCACTAGATGGAGTAATAGGATATGAGAACAGTATTCTGCAGGGTAGAGACCCTGAAGGTGGACCATTGAAAAATATAGGGCGCGCTGATTCGATAACTGTAGGGGCATCAGTAGGGTTCACTTTTGAGGACGAATTAAAGAGTGATGACAAGTCAAAAAATAGAGCCAGTAACTTGGCTCCAGATGTCGATATAACTAAGCAGTATGTGCCAATTTCTACTAGTACTGATGAGACCTTGATTGGTAAAGCCATCTATGCATTAGCTATTCAAACACCCAAAAACATTGTAAAAAATTGGACGATAAAAGACGCTGTAAAGAATATGGTGCAAATTGATGGCGGGGAGTGGGAGTGGAAATAAGTAATCATGAAAGCTACATCGTTAACTATAATGTTTCGGTGCTAATAATGGCTATAGTCGCAGTGCTTACCCTATTTTTTTTCTTGTACCTTTTCTTTGTTAGGGCTAAGTCTGAGAGACTCTGGGAGCTTGGTATAGTGAAGTATTTAATGGGCGGGGCAGGCGTTTTAACTGTTCTATTTTCTATGATGGTGGTCTTTAATTATTTTTCGGTAAACAATTACAGAGAAATGCTAAGGTTGAAGTCAAGTAAGGTTCGATATACAGAGGGTATTCCGGCTTACAGTAAAATTCCATTTTCAAGAAAATCTCCTGAAGGGCCTCAGATGGGCATTGCTAATCTTGGAGGGATATTTTTTTCTATATATAGATGGCCATCCCCCTGTATAAATAATAGGCTTCAACCCAGGAGAAAGTCTCCTGCGTTATTGGGAAATAAAATTATTTATAAAGCCTGGTATGTTGAAGGGAATGGCGGGGGGGCGTTCGAGGGATTGCAAGATTTTGAAGCATGCTTGATCAAGCTTGATATTGTTCAGATATAACCAAACTTTGGGCGAATCTAATTATTCTAGATAAACAAAGATTAGATAAAGCGCTAGCAGCGTTGCTGGCGCTAACTCCTGTGGGTATTTCTTTCTGATTTATAGTTAAGGATAGGTGAGGCGCAGAAGATTTATGCTTGGGCTTAGAAAATCTGTGACTTTGGAGGAAAAGTGGAAAGTAGTATCAAGAGAATGGGTGAGAACTAGCGAGGGTGTTCAAAACTCTGTGTCAGCCAGGCAACTATAGGCTGATGTATTTCTCCAGGCGATCTGGAAAGTGGATCGCCAGCTGTGACAGTGTCAGATTCCAATTTTGAATCGGGCGTGTCCAGCGTTCGGAGGCTTTTAGTATACCGGCGTAAAGAAGCTTCAGTAAGCTATTCTCATTGGCGAAGAGGATGTTCAAAACTCTGTGTCAGCCAAATGGCCTCATAAGCTGATGTATTTTTCCAAGCGATCTGGAAAGTGGATCGTCAGTTGTGACAGTGT